>CAXNNN010000312.1:0-4949 GCA_964203095.1 Verrucomicrobiaceae bacterium
TCTCCTCCACCATGAAGTCCTCAGGCACCGTCTTGAAGCGCACGCGGCCTAAGGGGCCACCGTGAAGAGGCAGGAGATGATCGGCATTCAATGTCATGCCCCAAGCACTAACCTCAAAGCGCAAGCCACGCCACTTCGCCTTGCTTACCTCAGCCGCGCACCTGTCCCTGGGGTATCAGGAAACAGCACGCGACCTCGCTCGATCGTCACTCCCTCGGCCAAGTCATCCGCCAGTAGCAGGGCACCATCCAGGTCGACATAGTCCAGTAGGGGTAAGAGCTGAGCCGTGGCGCTGATACCAATGCTAGACTCGCACATGCAGCCGACCATGACCTTCAGCCCCAACTCCCGCGCTCGATCGATCATGCGTCGTGCAGGCGTTAGGCCCCCGGCTTTGCAGAGCTTGATATTGATGCCGGAGAAGTGACCCGCACAACGCTCGACATCGACTTCAGTCTGGCAGCTTTCGTCAGCGATCACGGGCAACGCACAGGCTTCATGCACCTGCTTCATGCCCTGCCAATCATCGCGTCGCAGGGGTTGCTCAATGAACTCGACCCCGAGCGCTTTCAACTCTGGCGCGAAGGCCAACGTTTGCTCCACGGACCAAGCCGTGTTTGCGTCGATCCGAAAAGTCGCGGCCGTGTGCTCTCGCAGGGCTCGCACAAGCGCAAGGTCATCCACCGTGCCGAGCTTGATCTTATACACAGGCCAGCCGTCGAACTCGCGCATCTTCGCGATCATGCGCTCCACGGTGTCCAGCCCGATGGTGTAGTCACTCAGAGGCAAGCGATCAAGCGACAGACCCCACAGCTTCAACACAGGCTGGCGCTCACGCTGCCCCCACAGATCGTGCGCCGCCTCATCCAGCGCACAGAGCGCGAAGGGCTCATCCACAAGCCAGGGCTGTATCATTTGCCACAGCGCTTCGGGCGTGCTGAAGTCATGGGCCTCAATCACCAAGCGCGCTGCCTCCAAAGCCGCCCTCATGGAGGCCACGCTGTATTGCGGCCAAGCCCGGGATGAAGGCCCCTCCCCTCGCCCCACATGGCCTTCACCATCGCTCAGCTCGACCAGCAGGTTGTGTTGGTGAGATAGCGTTCCATGCGCCGTGCGAAACGGATGCCGCAGGGTCAGATGCAAGTCGCGCAGATGGAGTTTCATGAAGGACTAGAGCATCAATCCTTCGCGGTCTTCGTCAATGAGGGCTCGCAACATACATGGCGAAAGAGAGTCGATCATCGCCAAAACTGGCGCGGAGCTTCTGCTGTTGCTTGTCGCTACGCTTTGCTACCGTAATGGCATGAAGTCACTAATCTCCGCGATGCTTGGTGTTACCCTGCTGTCCGTGCTTGCCGCCTGCGCATCCTCGCCCAAACCTTCCGCAACGAATCGCTACTTCGCCGAGCACGTGAAGCCTGTGTTCGAGGCCCATTGCCTGCGCTGCCACAGCGGCGACCACCCCGCTGCGGGGCTGAACTTGACCAGCGGCACGCGAGCCATGGCCTCGCGTCGTGCCGTGGGTGGTCGCTTCATTGTCCCAGGCAAGGTGGAAGCCAGCTACCAGCTAAGCGCGATCGCCCGCAACGGCACACACCCCAAGCTGATGCCGCGAGCCGACATCAGCCTCACTGACGACCAGATCGGTGCCCTCACCGAATGGATTGAAGACGGAGCCCATTGGCCCAGCGGACCGTCGGGCGATCTGCACCATGTCCCTACCGGTGAGAATCGTTAGCGAATCTGCACCCGGTAAATTGCGTCAGGAGCTTCTAGAATCGGGCGCTTGATATCAGGATCACCGGGTGGCAGCGCGCGAAAAGTTAAGTCAACCAACGGAGGCCGCTTGCCCAGCTCGCCTCCACGCGCATCAAACGATACCGGCACCATCACAAGTCGTCGATCGGCACAAAATTTATTGACCTTCTAAAGGCAGATCGTGCGCACACCAGCTGTGCCGAAGCCTGAGCCACTGGACGTCACCATGTAACTGTCGGGACCACAAGGAATAACGCCAGACGTGCGGCATCTCACAATCAGACTGCATTTCATGGCGAGGGCGAAGGAAGCAACCCTCATCGTGAAGATAATGACAAATCAAGACTGTGGGGTCAATCCATCAGCCTAATTTTCTCCAATCCATAGGCCGCCCGTGCAGCGATGCAGCGCTCGTCACCAATCTCCACACTACGGCATGGCGAAGGACGCTGCGCGTAGATGCTGCAAGAGACTCCCTTGCCCACCTCGCCCCGCAGTGCTGCGCATCTCACCGGTCTCGCGCCCGTGCCGACCATGCAAGCCATCCACGGATTCACCTGTTCGACCAAGGGCTCCGGCACCCCCCGCGCCTCCGCCTCCGACCAGTAGAACGACACACGATAATGCGCGCAGCAGGCTCCGCAGGTCAGGCAAGGATGCGGTTCCGAAGATGCAGCAGACATTCCCAAACGATCGGCCATGGCCTGCACCAAAGCAATGCGTCGACAACGAGTCAATGCTTCCAGCTTGCCTTCTCTTCCTCAGCCTGTCAGACAACACGCCCTGTGCACGCGAGCAACGGATTCTCCTTCGCTGCAGCGCTCCCTCTTTTGTAATTCACTATGATCTCCGCTTTCCAAAAAGACGACACCCTGCTCGCTGACATCCAGGCCGCGAACAGTGATGACTTGCATCTTTGGTGGCTGGGGCAAAGCGGCTTTCTGCTCAAGCAAGACGGTGCCTTTGTGTTGATTGATCCTTATCTATCGGACTCGCTGACGCTGAAGTATGCGGCCACTGACAAACCCCACGTGCGCATGACCGAACGCTGCTTGGCACCTGAACGGCTCGCTTTCGTGAAGCTGGTGCTGTCCAGCCATCAGCACACAGATCACTTCGACGAAGCCACTCTGTCAGCGCTCGGCAATTATACTCTGCTAACACCCGCGGCCTTGGAGGGCAAGGCACAGCAACGCCTGCCACGTGCAGGCATCGAATGGATCGGTGTGAACGACGGTGACCATGTCGAGCGTCATGGCTGGATCATTCGTCCCCTGCTCGCAGCGCACAATGAGATCGTCCGTGATGAAATCGGGCAGAGCCACTACCTGGGCTTTGTCGTGCAGCGCAACGGCTTCACCGTCTATCATAGCGGCGACACGCTTTGGCACGAACAGCTACTGCCATCGCTGCTGGAATGGCAGCCCGACATCGCGATCGTGCCCATCAATGGGAACAAGCCCGAGCGTCGTGTCGCAGGCAACCTGAACGGCACCGAAGCTGCCGCACTCGCTAAGGCCTGTGGAGCTAAGGTCGCCGTGCCGCACCACTTTGACCTGTTTGAATTCAACACGGAATCACCGGACGAATTCGTCTCCGCGTGTGCGCGACTGAACCAAACCCAGCGTGTGCTGCGCTGCGGGGAGCGGCTCAGCTATGCTTCGCGGTGAGATAGTGCTTCACCTTACTCTGCCGCTGTTTCACGGTCAGGGGCGGCAGATTCAGGTGGAACAAATGGCGCAGCGTTTTGCTATGGTGCGTGAGCACACGCGCACACTCGTCCTGCAAGGACTTCCATCGTGACCAGGGGTGCGACGGTGCATGGGTGATGTGGCGGATAAGACTGATCCACTCCACATAGGCGCGAGCGACGTCGCCAGCGGCCACGCCTTCGACCATGTCGCGCGAGCCGTTCTTCGCCTTGTGCAACAACGCTGAGAGCACTTCGCAGGCACCTTCGCCGTAGTCCACGGGCAGGCCATTGACCAGGTAGCCGTTGTGACTGACGAAGCCATACACCGCCCGGCAGGCGGCACCAAGACGCTCGCTTTCGGAGTAGCCAATCAGCTCGAAACGGAAGCCTGCGCGCAGGTTGGCCATGTGCATGACCATATCTTCCACGCGATAGCTTTCATCTTCCAGGGCCGCCGCAATGGCCAAGCCTTCGCCATGCTGGAAGAAGCTAAAAATCTCACCCCGCTGCGTGGGCACGCCAGCGGCATCGATCAAGCCAAGCGCGCGCCAGGAATGAATGGCGGAACCCACCTTGGGCTGCAGGTTCACCGGCTCTGGACTTTCGTCTCGGACCTCAATGGCGGTGGCACTTTCGCGTGCCACAACACGCTCCATCGGCTGGAAAATCAGGCGTCCGCGCGCATCTTCATAAGCAGGCACCGGCACGGAATCCAAAACGAAGCGAGCCAGGATGAGCCCCTCACGATTGACGAAGCCGATGAAGGCAGGCAGCAACTCGGGTCGCGGATGGCCGCCCGACGCAGCAAAGTCGGGGGCGAGCTTGCGAGCGATCTTGAGCAGGTGTTTGTGGCTGAATTCATCCAACGACAAGTCCTCCACAGTCCGCCCCAGATTGAGCAGCTTGCGCAAGGCTTTGGTAGGGAAGAAAACATCGGAACCCTCGGCCACAGGTTGGCCCAATGCCATCTCCAATCCATAGCCTGATTTGTTCTTGAAGACCCGCGAAATCCCCTGCCCTAAACTGGCCACAAATTTGGATTCGCTGAGCGCCAGGACCTGCCGCTCTTGAGTCACCAGCCAGACCTCCATCATCGGCACCGTGCGTTGGCGATGATGCCGCTTGGTCTCCCACTTACCGTCGGCGTTGAGCACCTGCTCATCCACGGCCTCCAGACCGAATATCGCCTTGCCGTCCTTCACGTGGAAACGCTCAAAGGGCGACTTTGGAGTCTCTGCCACCTCAAAGCCCAGTGGCGGCGGAACCTTGGCAAACAAGCGTTGAGCAAAACGTTCCGCCGCGACGAAGGGCGAGTCATTGCGCAGCACTGCGTGCTTCATGACGCGCAAAAACATCGCCCATGGCAGCAGGCTGCTGCGATGCAGGCGCGCAGGCCGTGCATCATGCAACGATGAACTCTGCGCGGTGGTGATGACGTAGCCCCGCTCATCCAATCCTCGCCGTCCAGCGCGACCAAACATTTGCAACAGTTCGTCAG
>CAXNNN010000313.1:0-4947 GCA_964203095.1 Verrucomicrobiaceae bacterium
CATCCAGGAAGACTCACCAGAGTCCGAATGGTTCATCGATTCTTAGACATCCCTACTTCTCACTTCTCGACATCTCTACTTTCTGATGCCCGACCTCACACGCGATGACCTGTTCGATGCCGCCTTCCTGGACCGGCTCAGGCTGCTCGCGCTCAGGCTTCGCAAACGACGCCAACTCATGCGACGCGGCTCGCAATCGACCACGGCCACGGGCTTCACGCGCGAGTTCAAGGACTACCGGCACTACACACCGGGCGAAGACTATCGCGGCATCGACTGGCGCTTGTATGCGCGGCTGGACAAGCTTTTCGTGCGGCTCTACGAGGAGACACAGGAACTCAATCTGCACATCTTGGTCGATACCAGCGGCTCCATGGTTTCGCCTTTCAGTGAGAAGCGGAAGCAAGCCCTTCGCTTCGCGGTGGCGCTCGCGTATCTCGGGCTCAGCGGGCAGCAGCGCGTCAGCCTGTATTCGATGAACGACGGCATTAAGGTCGAGCTGCCGCCCTTGCGTGGGCAGGGTAATATCGAGAAGATCATTCAGTCGGTGCTGCGCTTCAGCTTCGGCGGCCTTACCGACTTGGAGAAGTGCTTCGAGGACTTCCGCCCCACCCGCCAGCGCTTCGGCGTCATCTTCGTCATCTCCGACTTCTATGGACGCGATGTCACCACCGCTGTCGAGGCGGTAAACCGTGCCGCTGGCTGGCCGGGTGAGAGCCATTTCCTGCAAGTGTTTCACCCCGGCGAGCGCGCACCGGACATCGAAGGCGAAGTAGAACTCGCCGAGGTCGAGACCGGTGAACGTCGCCGTTTCTGGATCACCAAGAAGGAAGTGCAGCGCTATACCGAAGCCTTCGACGCCTTCGTCGATAACTTGGAACGCGCCTGCATCAGCCGCCAGATCGACTTCCTCCAAGCCCGCACGGATGAGCCCTTCGAAGAGCGGTTCTTGGAACTGCTGACGCGTGGCGTTGCATTGGCGGGAGCCTAGAGATCCAGTCACTCACCACCGTATAATCATTACCACTTGAACTTCCTCGCCCCCAGCTACCTGCACCTGCTATGGATCATCGCGATCCCGGTAGCGCTGTGGTTGTTTCGTCGGAAGGCGAAGCGGGTGAATGTATCCACGTTGTTGTTTTTCCGCACGCTGGCGCGCGAGCACAACGAGTCGGCTTGGCTGCGCACGGTGAAGAAGTGGCTGTCATTGCTACTCACCCTGTTGGTCATTCTTTTCGGAGTCTTGGCGTTAGCCCGTCCGAGCAAAGAAGCCGCTGGCGACACACCGGGATCGGTGGTGTGCATGATCGATTGCTCCGCCTCCATGGCCGCAACCGATGGCAACACCTCTCGACTTGATGAAGCCAAGCGGCTAGCGCGCAGTCGCGTGCGCGGATTGCCGGATAGCGTGGTGGTATCACTGATTGCTTTCGACGACAAACCGACCGTGCTGCTGTCGCGCAGTCGGAATCGGCGCGAGTTCACGCGACTGCTTGATGGCATTCAATCCGCGCCCATCGAAGACAACGCCGGGGCAGCCTTGGCTGCCGCCAAGCGCCTCGCGGCGTTGGAGAAGCCCGCGCAAATCTGGCACTTGGGGGATGAACGCATCGCCAATGCAGGCACGGATGATTACCGCTTCACCGATGTATCGCTGACGAAGGTGAGCAATGTCGGCATTACAGGCTTCCAACTGCGCAAGGCACCGCTGACCCGCGATCGTTATGAGGGCTTTGTGCGCGTGAGTGCGTCCAGCGCGAATATCGGCAACGTCGCAGCCACGCTGGAAGCGCGTATCGCCGGACGCATCGCGCATTTGCGGGACCTCGACTTGAAGCCTGGCGAGTCCTCCTCGCTCATCCTACCCTTGGAAGGTGTTCACGGACAGTCATTGGAACTTGAACTGAAGTCGGTCGGCGACTGCCTTTGCTGGGACAATGCCTTGGTCGCTCCCTTACCGAAACTGAAGCCGCTGATCGTGGCCTGGATCACGGACAAGACTGATCCCTTCACAGAACTGGCGCTGGGGTCACTCATTGAGACGGGCCGCATTGAAATGCTGCGTGGTGAACCCAAGAACTGGCCGCTGAAGGACAAGCCAGATGTGTATGTGTTTGAGAATTGGGTGCCCGATGAATGGCCACAGGATCGTCCCGTTATCGCTTTGATGCCGCCGAAGGGGAGCGGTCCGCTACGCGTGCAAGCGCTGAGTACGCAGGTGCCGTATGATACCGTGCGCAGCATCGCGGCCGAACATCCCGTCCTGTATCGCGTGAACACATCGCGCCTGTCTCTTACCCAAACCGCGATCCTTGATCCCAATACCTGCCTGGAGACGCTGTGGCTTGCTGGCACCGAACCCATGCTCGCGGCAGGTGAATTCAATGGGCAACGTGTGGTCGTAACCGCCTTTTCGCCGAGTCGCTCTGAGCAACTGGCGCTGCTGCCTGCGTATCCCCTCTTACTTGGCAATGCGCTCTACTGGTGTGCCGAGAATGCGGAAGCGATGAGCGAACTGAAACCTCATCGCACGGGCGAGCTGCTGTCCGTTTCCGGCAGTGTGCAGTGGCAGGTGTGGGATGGCAATAACTTCACCACCGCGAGTGATATCACGCAGGGCTCCCTGCTGAAGCTGCAACGCATCGGCATCTGGACTACAGACGATGAACGCAGCGGTGCCTGTGTGCTGGCCTCGCAGCGCGAGACGGATGTGAAAGCGCGCGTTAGTGGCTCAGAACTGACGAGCGATGGTTCTGTCGCCGGCGGCCTGAGCTGGCCGCGCCTGCTGCTATGGGGTGTGCTAGGCCTGCTCGTGCTAGAGAGCTTTTTGTTTCACCGACAGGCAGTGTATTGAGCCTGTTCGATGAAGCGCTGCACTAGCGCCAAGTCCTTGATGCCGGGTGACGACTCCACTCCGCTGGCGACATCCACTGCCACGGGCTTCACCTGGGCGACGGCCTCAGCGACATTGTCCACGGCAAGGCCACCCGCGAGGATGAAGTGCTTCTCTGGGAAGCGTTGCTTGGCTTTGATGGCGAGTTCCCAGGGGAAGGTTTTGCCTTCGCCGCCATAGAGGCCGGGGCAGTAGGCATCGAGCAAGATCGTGTGGCAGGGATAGTCACCGATCATGCTCAACGACTCGCGGTCACGCACTTGCAGAGCTTTGACGACAGGCAGGCCAAGAGTCATGACGCGCGCGCACTCCTCTGGCGATTCATCGCCGTGCAGTTGCAACACATGCACTAGAGGCAGGGCTTGCTGCAACTGATCGGGTGTCGGATTCACGAGGACGGCGACGAGCGTGGTCAGCGGCTTGAGTTCATCGACCCACTCGACGGCGAGCGCTGGAGCGAGGTAGCGTTTTGACTTCGGCCAGAAGTTCAGCCCCAAGGCGTCGGCCCCGAGCGCGATGATGGCGTGGGCTTGCTCGCGAGTGGTGATACCGCAGATTTTGACGCTGAGTTTGGCGGGGTCGGGAAAGGTCACGCGAGAAAGGAAGCCAGGAAGCACGCGAGCACAAACTCTAGCAGCAGCGGCCAAGAAGTGATGCGGGCAGAAGTCCCTCCATCACTTGGCTTCAGGCAACAAGGAAGCGATTGCTTGGAGCAACTGATCCAGACGCGGCGGCAGAAACAAGTGACCTCGCACCCGCGCATGACGCGCTAGGTCCTGCCATTGCGGGGCCTCTTCCGGGTTGAGCAGGTAGATCACGGGCGGGGCGGCGTGTAGGCCTTCATGCACCAGCGGCCCGGCTTTTGACAACAACCGATCCAGGAATTCGCCACGCATGTCAGGCAAGGTGAAGGCAAACAAATACAAGGCGTGGCGGCGTTGCAGACCGATCTCGAAGGCGTGTTCGCCACTGGGCGTGTCATCGACTTCGCAGTGGCGGAATGCGGTCAATGCTTCGCGAATGAGCCGACGATACGGCAGGCTCTCCACCGCGAGCAGGACACGCGGAATCTCGCTCATGGCTTCACTCCGATAGCGGTGACCCACTTGCCTTTCCTGACGACCGTGGGGAAGCGCAGTCCGGCGCGCTCTCCTGCGGCAAGACAGCCAGCGGCTTGATCCTTCAGAATACCGGAGACCATGATGATGCCACCCGGCTTGACTGCCGCAGTGATGCTGGGGAAGGCGTCGGTGAGGATGTCGTAAAAGATGTTCGCCACCACGCAGTCCCACTGTTGCTTGGGCGTCCACTTCAGCACGTCAGCCTTCACAAAGGTGCAGCGCTCGACGTGATTGCGCTCGATGTTTTCCTTGGCCACACGCACCGCCTGCGGATCGAAGTCGCAGCCCCAGACCTTGCTCGCACCTAGCTTTTCGGCGGCGATACCGAGAATGCCAGTGCCACAGCCGAGATCGCAGACGGTCCACTTTTTGCCTTCACGACGCCATTGATCGGCTGCATCAGCGATAAAGCGAAGCACCGTCGCCGTCGTGGCATGGTGCCCTGTGCCGAAGGCGAGGTCGGCAGGGACCGCGACGATCTCGCGCCCAGGAAACTCCTTCACCGCCTTAGCCACTTCCTTGGGCGTGCGGGCTGAGCAAATAACCAGCTTGTCACGCACCTTGATCGGCTCTGGCGGATCGGGAGCCATAGCAGCCCAGTTTTGCTTTTTGACCTCGCGCACGCTGCCGCCCCAGTCCTTTTGAATCGCGAGTGCAGAGCCCTTTTTCTCACAGAAGAGTTCCACACGGATGGTTTTGCGCCCAGGCACTTCAGTGATGACCAAGCTTACGCCAGGGACGCCGTTGAAGCGTTCCTCCCATGCATCCGCCCACTTGGCAGCCGACAGTTTGGACCAGACAAACATGGCCACGCCTTAACGCACATCCGCCCGCTTGCAACTCCCGTGTCAGCATTTGCTGAGGAAGAAAACCCAAGCTTTGCCTGGATACAGTGCTTGCCGGACACCCGTATTGCATGGCACATTTCACCAT
>CAXNNN010000314.1:0-4944 GCA_964203095.1 Verrucomicrobiaceae bacterium
TCACGACCTGGGAGGCAATGTCAGTGAGTGGTGCGCGGACGAGTGGCCCGGCGCGGCGAATGAACGTGTGGTGCGTGGTGGATCATGGCTGATGTCATCGCCCGACGCGCTGCTGACCTCCGCACGCCAGCACTACGCCAAGACCTTCACGCGCTACGACCTGGGCTTCCGTTGCGTGCTGGAGTTCGCTCCTTGATTTTCCCGTGACCATGAGTGCGTCTCCCGACCCAGCACCTGCACCCGAGAGCACGAGCAACGTCGGCCTCTATGCGCTGACGATTCTGGCAGCCGTGATGATCGTGGGCAGCCTCTTGCTCGTCCTCAACGGCAGGCGCGTTCTCAATCGCTATGACAAGTGGCGAGCGGACCAGGCCGCCAAGGAAGCGACCGCATTGATGGAAAACCAGCGCTGGGAAGCCGCCGCGCAACTGATCCAGGCCGCGATCCGGCGCTCGCCCGATCAGGCCGCGGTGCTACGCGTGACGGCAGAGCTGTTCATGCGTGGCTACGACGACCCGTCATCCGCGCTGACCTTTCAGCGCAAGCTGATTAGCTCTGGCCAAGCCACGCCAGGGGACCAGCGCCGCCTGGGCGAGATCCTGCTGCGATTGGGCGATCCGAGCGCGGCCAAGCGCCTCTACGATCAACTGCCGGTCACTGAAAAGGGCAGCCGCAAGGGCATGGAGTTGCAGGCAGGCGTCCTGCGTGCCCAGGGCCAGACCGAGGAGGCGATCCGCGTGCTGCGCCAGGCTTGGCAGCGCCCACCACAGGACACGGAATCTCGGCTGCACCTTGCCATGCTGGAGGAGAGCCAGGCCTTTGAATCGGCCCTCTCCCAGGCCAGAAGTGTCATCTGGGAGATCGCGCGGCTTGACGATGCGGCGGCCCTGACAGCCATCGTGCACCTTTGCCAGACCAGCACGCTCGACCCCCAACAGGCCAAGGAGCTAAAGGCCCTCGTGGAGAAGCACCCGCGCACCTACGACGACCTGCGCTACACCATGCTGCGCACTTATGTGCGCCTGCATCCGCTGGAGCGAGAACACGTCATCGCTGCCGAGGAAGCGCGCAATGCAGGCCGACCAGCGAGCGAGAAGTATGCGTTCCTGCGCTGGCTGGGTCTGGAGGGCGAGCACGACCGCATCTTGCGCATCCTCCCCCAGCAGTCGGTCCATAAAGATGCCGACCTCTTCCTACTGTATGCCGATGCGCTGTCCGCCGCAGGCCAGTGGGCTCCCCTACTGAAGCTGGTGCAGACGGGCAAGCCCCCAATCACGGCACCCACCGCCCACCTGATTCAGGCGCAGTGCTATGCCCAACTGAAGGCCGATCAAGTCGATGCACGCCACCACATTCGCCGTGCCTACGATCTCTCCGGGCGGGGCGAAAGCGCGATCGTCCTGCGCGTAGCGGGCGTGGCGGAACAGCATCACCACAATGACTTGGCCGTGGAGGGCTACCGCAGCGTGGCCACCGCGCGCCCAGCCCAGCGCCTACGCTTGCTGGAAAAAATCGTGGAACTCCAGCGCCTGGACCAGGACGTGGTGGGCATGATGACCACGCTACATGAGTTGCTCACCCTGCGCCCCGATAGCCAAAGCTACCTGGATCAGCTGAACTACCTGCGGCTGGTCTCTGGCCTGGAAATGGAGTCCGCTGGCGAGGAGGTGCTCGGCTTTCAGCAGCCTGCCCAGGCGAGCGCTGCCCCCTCGGCCACGCTGCCCCCTGCCCTGCTGCGCGCCCTCGCGGCCTACCGCTTTGGGCGCGATGACCTGATGCGCCAAGCCTTGGAAAACTTGCCAGATGCTACGCGCCTCGCACCCGGCCCACGCGCCGTCGCCTCTTGCCTGTTCACCCTCGCCGGACGCGAGGTCGAAGGCTTCCGGCTGGCGGAAAAAATCTCCCCTCTCAGCCTCCTGGAACCCGAAGTCCCCTTCCTCACGCGCTCTTTGCGCTAAGGCACCAGTAGCCAGCGATTTGCCACCACGCCCGTGATGCTCACGCAGTGGTCAGATTCAGCCTCCGGCGGGAAGGCCAGCCTCAAGGTCAGCGCCATGCGCGAGGGGCCGCTCGATTGCAACGCCGTGAGCGTCTGTCCCACCGCTGAGTCGCGCGCGCAGAAACCATAGATGAAGTAGAGCCCGTCGGGCGACGTGAGATGCACGGAGATGGACTTCGCCGTATCGCTGAACTCATAGTTGTAGTAATCATCGACCTGCGCAAAAACGCGGAACAACTGCGGCTCGGTCGTGCGCTGCTTCTTGAAGTCGGGCCAAATCATCTCGCTGGCCCCGACGAAGCTCTCCCAATCCACCTTGAACGGTGAACCATCACGCGCCGTGAGCGCTACGTCCGTCACTGCTCCCGGCCGTGCGCTGGCGAATGAATACAGTAGAACCTCCGTGTTGTTAATACGGAACATGGCCTGCCGTGAAGGGCCTTCAGCGCGGGGGTCCTGGTGGCGGCGGACTTCGTAGAAATCGCGCATTGCCGACCGCACACGATCCGAATCCACCACCAGCGGCAGCCTTTCCAACCAGGTCTCCGCCTGCAAGAACCGCTGCAAAGTGGCATGCGCGGCGAACTCTCGCACTGGACTGATGGGAGTGCTTAGGAGCACGGGCTCTGGGAAAAGCGGTGCCTCCTGCGAGCGCGCCAGATCGGACAATTTGAGCGACTCCTCGGTAGGCGGCGCTGGCGGTGGCGTGAGCACCTTCGGCTTTCGCACCACGATCGGCGGCTGAGGACGCTGCCCCAAGGCCTCGTCCGCCTTCAGCACGGTCAAGCTGCGATCCGCCCTATCCAAGTGCCTGCGCCAACCCATGACCAGCAAAAAGCTGAGCAGTACGGCGGCCACGAAGCAGCAAGCCATCAATGCCAAGTGCGGTCTGGAGGAGGGAAACATGGACGTGCAGCAGCTTTTTATCGGCGACTGGCCGCCGCTGCCATCAATTCTTTGTAGCTGGCCGCCAGCCGAGCGTCCTGCTTTTCGCGAGCGAAGTTCTCCTCCACCGCCTCACGCCCCGCCTGGGCGATCGAAGACCGCAGGCTGGCGTCCTGGATCAAGCGCAGCACCGCCTGTGCTAGCGCGGGGGCGTCATTCTCCTCCACAAGCAAGCCGCTGACTCCATTGGCAATCGCCTCTGGAATACCGCCGTGGTTGGTAGCGACGACTGGCAAGCCGCTGGCCATCGCCTCGAGCATCGCATTCGGCACGCCCTCGCGGTTGCCATCTTTGCCCGTGCGGCTGGGGTGCAGGCAGAGATGGGCATCATACACCAGCGGCGCGAGGCGACCCTCATGCAGGAACCCCGGAAAGGTCACGCTCCCGGCCACGCCCAGCGCTTCGGCCTGATGCTGCAAGGCCTCGCGCAGTGGCCCGCTGCCTGCCAGCGTGAGCCGAGCCTTGGCATACTGCTTCACCACCTCGGCGAAGGCTTGCAGAGTCAGATCCAGGCCCTTTTTCTCGATGAAGCGACAGCTCTGCAGCAGATGCCAGGCTCCATCTTCCGGTGGGGTGCGCGGCTTGAATTGCCATTTATCAAACGGCACGCCCGTGCGCTGCAACGCGATCTTCTCTGGCGGGCAGCCAAGCTTCACCAAGTCCTCAGACAAGGCGATTGAGCGGCTCTGCACCTGCGCCGCCAGACGGAACACTTCCTGCATCGCCGCTCGATAGCGCGGCTTGTCCATGTCCACCCCTGCATCCGCGCCATGATAGGAAACGACCACCGGATGAGGCCAGGCCTTCATCAGCGGGATGAACTGCGGTGCAACGTGCCCAAAGTAAATGTGCAGCACCTGTGCGTCCACCCGTGTCAGGGCAAGCAGCCAACGGCGCAGCTCCCAGCCAAACATCTGCCAGGGCTCTTGCTTGATCTGCTTGTGAATGAAGCGCCGCCACCAGCGGAGACGCGGCTTGGGCAGCACATGAAGCCACTTCTCGAGATAAGGATAATAGGCCACGTTCTCGCGATGATGCGTGAACACATGCATGTCGAACTCCTGGTTCAACCCCGTGAGCTGGCGGTAGACATGCAGCTGGTCGATCTTCAAAAAGTCGGCCACATAGCTGGCCACCACGGGGTTGTTCGGCATTGATCGGGAAAGCAGGGTTGAGTAGGGTGAGCGCCACGCGCGGGCGCTCAGTGTGCCGAAGCCTGCCGTTTTCCGCCACATGAATTATCCTGAAAAAGCCCGCCGCGTGATCGACCTCGAGATCGAGGAACTGCAACGCCTGCACGCGCGCATCGGCGATGCCTTTTCCGCCGCTATCGAGCGCATCATCAGCACACTGCAACAAAAGCGAAAGCTGGTGATCTGCGGCGTGGGCAAGAGCGGCAACATCGGCCGCAAGCTAGCCGCGACGCTGAACTCCACCGGTGCGACTACCGTGCTGCTGAACGCGCAGGACGCGCTGCACGGCGACCTCGGCATGATCGACGAGGGCGACTTGGCCATCCTGCTGAGCTACTCCGGCGAAACCAGCGAACTGCTCAACCTGCTCCCGCACCTGCGCCGCCAGAGCCTCACACTCATCGCCATCACCGGCAATGCCGACAGCACACTGGCCCGCAATGCTGACATCACTCTCGATACCAACGTGAGCCGCGAGGCTTGCCCCCTGAACCTCGCGCCCACGTCCAGCACGACCACCATGCTCGTGCTCTGCGATGCGCTGGCCATGGTGCTGCTAGAGGCGCGTGGTTTTCAGCAGGAGGACTTCGCCAAGCTGCACCCCGGCGGCTCGCTCGGGCGCGTGCTGCTGACCAAGGTCAGCGACCTCATGCGCACAGGAGATGCCTTGGCTTTGATCAGCCCGGACACGACGATCAGTAGCGCGCTGCAAGCCATGACCAAAGCACGTGCTGGCGCAGCGGTTGTCATTGACGCCGATGGCAAACTCGCCGGTGTGTTCACGCATGGAGACTTCGTCCGTGCCTT
>CAXNNN010000315.1:0-4935 GCA_964203095.1 Verrucomicrobiaceae bacterium
TTGGTCAGGGGACGCGTGTCGTAGTAGGGCGAGCTGCTGTCCAGGGCCAGCTTGGTCCAGCCCGTGGTGCCGCGCAGGCGGGTGTAGATATTCACCGCGTCCACGCCGCCCTTGGTGAAGTCCACCCGCACTTGGCTAGCCACCACGCTGGTCTTCAGCACGGTCTTGAACGTTAACGGGTCCACCACGCTGGACGGGCCGCGCAGGCGCAGCACCCCCTCGCTGCCAGAGCCCTCATAAGTGCCCAGCGTCTTCCAGTTCCGCACGCGGGCGCGGATGCTGGCCACACTGGAATCCGTGGTTGTGCGCTCCGTCTCGCGCGCACCGTCCAGCGCCACCTTGGCCGCGTCCCCAGCCTACATCGCCGCCAGTTGCGCATCCGCCAGCGCCTTGACAGCCGTCACATCCGCTGGGGCCAGGCCCAGTTTCGGCCCTTCGACCGCGATGTTGTCACTCATGTTCTTCCACCACAGGTATTGATCAGCACGTTTGCTTGAAATGAAGTCCATTGGTTTGTCTCCTTTGCGTTTGGTTGCGACCAGCGGAGCGGGCGTGCTGGGGGCGGACGGCAGCGGCGAGTCCCAGCGCAGGCCCGTGTCGAAACGGAGCCCGCTGTCCCACCGGATGATGTCCTCTGCCATGCGCGTGTCCTTTCAGGGTCAGGTTGCTTTGGCGTGATTGCCGCCGCGCTAAATGCCAAAATCCCCTCGCATGGGCAATCCTAAAAACACAAAGATAAGGAATATTCATTCCCTTGTAGGCCCTCCGGGAACCCGGCGAAGCCACCTCGCTTCACTTCCCTAACCCTGGGATCAGCGATACCACGCCTGGGACGGGTGGATTTCACGCCAGGATTTCCCACCTCCACCCCAGGAGCGACGGCTTTTTCCACGCGCATGACCGCGCCAATCCCAGGATTTAGCGCGCCAATCCTGGGCGCGGAGCCTTCTACCCCAGGACGGATGATCCCCCGGGCGTGCGCCGCCGCCTGCTGAACTGGCGCGGTGCCACCGCCCCTGCGGTAGCGCCCGCAACCCCAGGAGCGGTGCCACCCACCTGCGGAGCCACGCGGCGAAATCTGGCACCACCCGACCGCCCTGGGGGCTGATGGCACCCATCCCAGGACTGCCGCCACCACCCCCCGGCGCACGCCACCGCGCCGGGGGCTGATGGCACCGCGCCCGAGCGCGAAGTGCCGGAAAACCCCGTCGCGAACTTCCATGCCTGCTCGCTGTCTTGGTTCAGCACCACCGCCAGCCGGTTCTCGACAAGCTCCATGCGGCGGACGGGGGAGAGGGAGTGGGAGTGGGAAGCGTTGCCTTGCTTGACAATATCGTCAGGGCCAGGAATACTCCGTTCAGAGTTCTGTGTGGGAGTCCCACGCTTGGGCAATTGAAGCCCTTCGCGTCGTGCCCATGCAGAACTCTTCTCTTTGTTCTCGTAGAGAAGCTGTTCGCCAAACATGTCAGCGAGCGTTTGAGCTCCCTTGCCATAGATCGAAGCAACCTGATTGACCTTTAAGTCACGCCCGGCCTGCTTGTCTAAAGTCACGGCAATGATGACGGGCTTCGAACCCTCCGTGTATTCAGTCAGCACAACTAAGCTGTCGGGCTGTGTTCTTGATTGGAACACGGCTACGGGGTCGGCTAGCGACTCCGGCAATGCGCGAAGCGCCTCTATGGGCACAGCATGAACGTCTTTCGTTACCTTCGTGAGTATGGATGGGGGAACCATCAATGGCAATTCACCAGCTCCAGCGAGCTGCAAAACTGCGGGTGTCATACCCAGATGCACCGGCTTATCACCAGCAGAACCCGTCGCCTGCCAATCATCAATTCGCTTGTTCCAGATTTTGGAAATGACCTTCGCGGGCTTGAATGGTGTCAAGCTGTGACTCTCCCCCAGCATCGCCCCCGCCTCGCTCTCCACCGCTTTGCTGAACTTACTACCCTCAAGCCCGAGCATGGTATCCACCAGCGCCCCGAAATCATCGCCATCCTTCAGCTTGCCATCACGCCGCGCTTTCTCCAGACCGGCCACAGTGCCTAGCGCGCCACGCAGCCAAGCGCGCACGCTGCGCAGGAAGGTGCGGAACTTGCCGAGCGGCTGCACCTCTGCCGCCGTCGTGGCCTGCATGGCTGCCGCGCCCAGCATTTTGTTGAGCGCACCAGGCGCAAGCCCCGTGCGACCACCGCGCCGGGGGCCCATGGCACCGCGCCCGAGCGCGAACTGCCGGAAAACCCCGTCGCAAACTTCCGTGCCTGCTCGCTGTCTTGATTCAACACCACGGCCAGCCGGTTCTCGACCAGCTCCATTCGGCGAACGGGGGAGAGGGAGTGTGTTACCCCATGCCAGCGGTGTTCTGGCTTGATTCCTGAAGTGAACGCCGATAACTTTTCCTCGCTGCTCTTCCAGGGGCGAGATTCCAGGCCGTGAGGCGCTGCGCTTGCTGCGTAAACCTGGTTGGGCAGCACCTGCATTTGCACCTCTTCAGCGTAGGCGGTATCATGCGAAAGGCGCGCATCTTCGTTCCATCGAAGAACGGTAATGGCCACGTTTCTTACCGCCCCGTCAGAAAACGCCATCCAGGCGTAACGATGATGAACCTCTGCAACGCGCTCCTTGCCTTTGTTCTCCTCATCTACCGCAGCCAGCACGGACTTTTTCAGCAAGACAGGAAGCTCTGCCGCCGCTTCGTAGTGGTAGCGCAAGCCCTCGGCTGGCGTCACTTGGGACATGTGTCGCTCTGTCTTGTGTGTAAACCGAATGTCGCCCTCGGGCACGGTGACGGCAATTCGCCATGTGTCACGATGGCCTTTAACCCAATCGCGCCAAGCGTCTGTCCATGTCTTTGATCCTTGCCCTTCTGGTATTTGAGCAAATGGATTGTGGCTTGGAGTATGCACTTCCGGCACTTCCTGTTCCCGAATCATTCGCACATGAGGGCCAAGGGGCGACAAGCTGAAGCTCTCCCCGTCCGCAGGCGTGGCCCGTGAGTCGGCAAAGGCAGAGTCACGACCCGCCAAAGCATGCACCTCAGCCTCCACCGCCTTCGCGAACTTCGAGCCTTCCAGCCCCAGCATGGTATCCACCAGCGCGCCGGCCACCGTGCCCAGCACGCCGCGCAGCCAGGCCCGCACGCTGCGCAGGAAGGCGCGGAACTTGCCGAGCGCCTGCACCTCTGCCGTTGTGGTCGCGACAAGCGCGGCATCGCTCAGCATCTTGTTCAGCGAGCCCGGCGCGACGCCTGTGCGACCGCCGCGCCGGGGCTCATGGCACCGCGCCCGAGCGCGAAGTGCCGGAAAACGCCTCCACCCTTCTCGCCGAGCACCATCGGCTGCGCACGCGTGGTGTGGCGTCTTTGCCGCTGGAGCAGCAGGGTGGCGCAGCCAAGTAGCCCGTGTGAAACGCACCGTGTGCGTTTGGCGGGGACTGCGCTTTTCTACCAAGCTCCCTAGTTTAAGCCACTCAGCACCAGCACCCAGTCGTTACCGGGGGCCTCGGCTCCGGGCGGATCAAAGGTGCGCTGGCCGGTGTTCTCCAATTCGCCGATGGGTTGCGATTGACCGGTGCGCGGATCGAACCAGGACGCGGCGACTCGTTTGCCAGGGGGGTGGCCAGGCCGGATGTCCTGCGTGCGGCCCATCGGGAAGTAAACCAAAGCCGCAGCTTCCCCACGCAGGGCCAGCGTGCGCGCGGCGGTGTCAGGCTGGGCGGCGACGATCAGGCTGGCATCGGGCACTTGGGTCAGAAAATCATGCGATTCCATGAGCCTCCGCAGGTGGCCTATTTCCATGGCGCTAGGGGCGCTGAGCGCTTCTTGCCAGTGGGTCTTGGCACCGTAGGCGCGGCCGCGATCCTTGTTGCAGAACTGCCAGACGCTATTGTGCCCATAGGTGTGCCCTGCCGCCCCAGCGAACACGGCGCTGTAGGCCGCGCGGCGCACGACGTCGGCGGTGACGGGGGCGGTGCCGCTGCCGAAAATGATCTCATCATACGTGGTTTCCAGGTCGATCACGGGCTTGGCGGGGACGCGATGGTAGTCGCGCTGGACGAGCTTCCAGGTAGCGGTAGCGGCAGAGTGGCCTGACTGGATACCGTGAAAGTCCACCCAGGGGTCCAGATCAAAGAAATCGGACGACGAGCTATGACCGTTGGGGTGGTAGGTCATCAGCACCGCAGCCTGATCAGCCTTCCCGCCTGCTGCAGCTTTGGCGATGCCATAGGCCATCTCTCGCCAGATGGTTTTTGATTCGCCCGTGGACGCAGCTCGGTCACCGCCGAGCATCCAGACGATGTTGGAGGCTTGGCCGTAGCGCTCCCCCAGGAAGCGGCCGTAGGCTTCGGCTTTCTCTGGGGTGAAGACGCCATTCACTTTGCCGTTGCTGGAGTTGCGAGTGACGTGCGATCCCCAGGTCGGCGTCAGCGCCACGTAGATGCCGTGGTGCGCGGCACGCTGGATGACATGGTCCACATGCGTCCAGTAGTTCTCTTCCTGCCGCACATCTGGCCTCGCCACATTGCGCCCGCGAAAGGGGGCATGCCCATGGGCGTTGGAGCTTTCCACGCCGCCGCGCTCAGCCAGGGCCACGGTCTGAATGACATTGAAGCCTTTCGCGGCTCGGTCCTGGAGGTAGTGCTCCACTTCCTCGGGGTTCAGGTCATGAATGAGCTGCCAGGCGGTGTCCGCCATCCAGAAGAAGGGCTTCCCATCACTCTGGACAAGATGTCTTCCGCTTTCAGATACCTTTAAAGCGGGTGGCGTGGTGATCACGAGGATGGGTTGAACCCGGATCATGCAATAGAACAGTAGCAACGAAGCGAATAGCCCTTCAAGGCAGGGGTTGACGCGTGTGGAAGAGTCACCGGTATGGTGAACCTACCGATTGAATACTCTGACAAGCCGGTGACCCCCTTTGGCGGGATGGCGCTGAT
>CAXNNN010000316.1:0-4932 GCA_964203095.1 Verrucomicrobiaceae bacterium
CGCCGAATATCGACTCCAGCACCGGCAGCAAGCCACCGACCGCCAACCCTGTCAACACGCCCACAAGCAGCGGCCAGCCCATGATCTCGCCCAGCGAGGCCACCTTTACGCCATTCTCCGCCAAGGACAGCAGCAGGCTAAACATTGCAGCACCACCACCCACGTAGCAGCCCGCGATGAACAGACGATTCCGGCGGCGCACGCGGCGCGTGACCATCACGGCCAGAAAGCCAACCAACATCGACGCCGCCAGGAAGGTCAGCCTTCCCGCTGGCAAGCAGACTACTGCGCCCAGCATGGAACCGTGCAGCGCGGCGAAAATACCCAGCCGCCGCCCCAGCATGACCGACAGCACCAGCGGCCCGACCGCATGCGGCAGCACCATGACCAGCAGTCCCCCCGTCCAGCCCTGGCGCAGGCCGTAGCGTGTTGCCATCAGCACCACGGCTAGGTGCAGCAGCACCGTTCCGAGCACTAGCAAGATACGGCGATTGTCCTCAAACATAGCCCGGTGCCCGACGTGCAGGTGCACCAGTGCGGCAGAGGCCAAAGCCACGGCATAAAGGCTGTCGATCATCCCAGGCTTCACCACCCCCTCGGCCAACCCGCCAGCCATACGCTGCAACAGGAGCGCACCCACCACAAAGGCAACCATGAGGATGCCGGTGACCAGCGGATGGCTGCGCAGCGACTCGATGAAGTCGTCGTCTTGATGCTTCCGTCGCGTGCGGCAGCAAAGGCCCTCACGCTGGAGCTGGGTTTGGCGGAATGCTTCAAACATGAGAAAAAACGACCGGCACTGGAGGAGCAGTTTATGCGCCATCAGGGTAAATGGCAAGTTTGGGTTACGTTTGTGCGAAAAGCGAGGTACTCAAGGCACGGAAAAGTCACTCTCGCCACTATGCACCCACGCCGGACGGCGGCGCTCCCATTTTCCTGCTCCCTTGCCCTTTGCCTTTTGCCCTTCTACTATCTTCCCATGCCTCGTGTCAGCATCCTTACCCGTACCGTCAACCGCCCTCAACTCCTCGCCCGCACGCTGGATTCCCTGTTCGGACAGACCTTCACAGACTGGGAATGCCTGATCATCAATGGCGGCAGTGCGGCCGAGGTCGACAGCGTGGTCAGCCCGCGAGCCACCGCCCTGGCAGGCCGGGTGCGCGTGCTGCCTTTTGAATCCACCAAGCCCGGAATGCGCGGGGTGCCCCTGAATTTTGGTATCCAGAACACCACGGGCGAGCTGATCACCGTCCTCGACGACGACGACACCTGGGACCCGGCGTTCCTGGAAAAGATGGTCGGCGCCCTGGACCGTGCGCCCGTGCCGAGCATCGGCGGCATTGTCTGCCAGACCCAGGTCATTGAGGAAACCTCCGTCGAGGACGGCCTGAAGCCCGTGCGCGACTACGTGCTGAACCCCGACTTGCTAAATGCCACCCTGGCTCGCCTGGCCATCGTCAATGCCTGGTGCATCCACGCCTTCCTCTACCGTCGATCCGCCCTGGAGAAATGCGGGGCCTATGCCGAGGACCTGCCCGTGCTGGAGGATTGGGAATTCAATCTGCGCTTCCTCCGCCACGCCGACGTGCTCGTCCTCCCCCTCGTGCTGACCAATGACCACCAGCGCCCTGCCGTGCACAGCGGCAGCCAGGCCAATTCTCTGCACGGCGAACTGGATCTGCACAAGTTCTACGAGAGCAAGGTCATCAATAACGCCCTGCGCCAAGACCTGGACACTGGCAAGCCCGGCCTTGGCCAACTCCTCGCCAGCGCCACCCACACCCGCTTCCTTGACCGCCGCCTGCACCAGATTGAATCCAAGCTGAAGTCCGCCGCCGACAAGATCGGCAAGATCGACAGCCGGACGAAGGACCTGAAGGATGGGCGGAGGTAGGTACGCCGCACCAACTACTTCTTTACCGCCTCAGCCCGATACTGCACATACGCGCTGCGAATGGCGATGTAAGGGTCGATTGAATCGCGCTTGGCGCTGTCGTAAGTGCTCAGCTGGCCGGGCAGGGCGCGCAGGGTGTTCGCTGCGGGTGGGATCTGGGTCCAATCATGGTCGCCACCCCAAAACACACCCCAGTTCACCGGATTCATCGCATAGTCGCCGACCAAGCCAACACCGTCGCGTGCACTGCTGGGGCCGAGGAAGGGAAGGACAATGTAGGCTCCGTGGCCCATACCCCACTTGGCAAAGGTCTTGCCCGTGTCTTGATCGGGAAGCTCAGCAAGCACCGGCACCTTGTCCGAAACGCGGATCAAGCCGCCGATACCAGCGACGGTGTTGATGAGGAACTTCTCCGTCTCCAGACCCGCATTCTTGAATTTGCCCTGCAGGGCGTGATTGACGAAGCGCACGGGGAACTTGACGTTTTCGAACGCATTATAGACGCCTTTACGCAGGGGCTTGGGCATGACCTTTTCATAGCCCTTTGAGATTGGCCGGAAGACGACCAGGTAGAGCTTATCATTCAGCCAGAAGGTCGCTCGATTGAAGCCTTCAATCGGATCGGAGATTTCGACCACGGCATAATCGTCCAGGTCATCTTTCGCAGGTGGTAGCTCTTTGGCTGACTTAGCGGGCTTGTCCTTAGCTGTAGTGGCGGCCAGCGAAGCTGCTTCAGTCGCCTTGGGTCGGGTGGCGGTGCATTGGCTGAGCAACGGCATGAGAGCCAGCAGGGCCAGACGGAAATAGGATAGGTGGGTTTTCATTGCGGACGGGCGGCGGATTGTTCGAGGGACTTGAGCACAGCGGCAACACCGCCTTTTTTGAAAACTGGATCGAGTTGGCTGCGGTAGTTGGCGACCATGCTGACACCTTCGATCACCACATCCGTCGCACGCCAGTTTTCCGATTGCTCAACGCGATAGATCACCTTGTAGCGCGTGCCCTGATAGCCGGTGGTGGAGGAGATGTCCACGCGCCCAGGGGCCACCTCAGAGGCTGACTGATAGTTGATCACGGGTTTCTCGCCGATGGTGAAACTGTTGCTGTAGGAACGGATGACCAAGGTCTTGAACAGCGCGGCGGCATTCGCTTGATCTTCGGGGCTGAACTGCCGCCAGCCAGGCCCTATCGCACGCCGAGTCATGACGGAGAAGCTGATGTGCTTCTCCAAGACCGGCGTCAGTCGCTCGATCAGGGCCTCCATATTGGGAGCCCTGTCCGCCAGGGCCAGCACCTCATCAATGCCCTTGTGCAAGACTTGCTGAGCGTCATCCATAGGCGTAGCAACAACTCCACCAAGGGGAAGCAGAGCGATCAGGCTCAAAATCAAACGACGATTCATGGGGTGAGAGGCTTGGTGCTATCTTTAGTGGTTTTTTCTCCTTTGTCCAGCGAACCGAAGGCCATCTTTCCGATCAATGACTCGATGTCCACCGATGATTCGGTCATGGTGATGCGTTCACCTGCTTTCAAGGATGTCTCATCCGCGCCCGGCGAAAGAGAAATGTATTTGTCTCCGATCAAACCCGTCGTCTTGACCGACGCCATGGAATCCGTGGGCAGGTTCAGCCCAGAAAGCACGCTGATGGTCACGATGGCACTGAAATCGGTGGGCTCGACACGGATCTTTTCCACCCGGCCCACCGGCACGCCGGCCACATGCACGCTGCCACCCACGTTCAGTCCGCTGGTGTTGTCGAAGCGAGCCTCTAGCTCATACGTGTCACCGCCTACGAGAGAGCCGCTGCCAAGCTTCACCGACAGGTAAATGATGGCCGCGATGCCGAGCAGCACGAAGCTGCCGACGAGGAATTCCAACTTGGTCTGTTTCATGAGTCTTCGGTGTGAATGGTTTCCCCACGGCGGATGGAAGCAAGCGTGCGGCCAAGTGCCGACTCGCTATCGCGGAAACCGCCGACCACTGTATTTGTGGAGGTGGCAAACTCCTGCGGTGTGCCCTGGAAGCACATGGTGCCGCTGTCCAGCAAGGCAACGCGATCACTGGCCAACAGCGCCTCGGGCACGTCATGCGTGACGACCACAGCGGTGAAGCCGAACTGCCGCTGATATTTGGCAATCATGGTGAAGACTGCATTGCGCCGCAACGGATCGAGGCCCGCCGTCGGCTCGTCGAACAAGACCAACTCAGGCCGAGTGACGATGGCCCGTGCCAAAGCGAGCCGCTTCTGCATGCCTCCGGACATCTGGCTCGGGTAGCGGTCGCAGTGCACTTCGAGTTCCAGTTGCTTCAGTGCTTCCAGGCTGCGCTCGAGGACTTCTTTGGCCTTCAAGTCGGTCGTTTGCTCCAGAGGCAGCGCCACATTCTCGAGTGCGGTGAGCGAATCAAACAAGGCATTGCTCTGGAAGAGGAAGCTGCACCGCTGCCGAAAGACCGCACGCGTCGAGGGGGCGTCCTTGGTCAGCTCTCGGCCATCGAACGAAATCACACCCGCATCCGGCTCCACGACATCGGCAAGGCACTTCAGCAGCACCGACTTGCCCGAGCCACTGCGCCCCAGCAACGCCACCAGACTGCCACGCGGCACATCCAACGAAGCGCCGGCCAACACCACATTGTCGCCGAAGCGCTTGTACAGGTTTTCGACCTTGAGCAGTAATTCAGCGGCCATGGGTTAGATCAGGAACGAAGTGATCACGTAGTCAGCGGCCAGCACGATGATGCTCGACTGCACCACCGCACGCGTGGTCGAAGCACTCACGGCCCGCGCGCCGGAGCCCGCCTTGCTGCGGTGGGCATTGAAGCCGTGATAGGCGCAAAGAGAGATCGTCAGCAGGCCAAAGGTCACCGCCTTCATCATACACTCCCGCACATCCGGCATGGCCACCGAACGCTCGACCGCCGACCAGTAAATGCCCGGCTCCAGCCCTAGCAACAGGGACCCCGAAACGCTGCCGCCCCACAAGCCCACGCAGCAAAACAACGCCGTCTGCATGGGGAACACGAGCAACGCCGCAAT
>CAXNNN010000317.1:0-4919 GCA_964203095.1 Verrucomicrobiaceae bacterium
ACGAGTAACCCGAGATCGCGAAGGTGTGGGCAACACCAGGCAATTTGCGGCCAATCGCATCGACCTTCTGCACCACGGCATCCGTGCGCTCAAAGGACGCGCCATCCGGCAACTGGATCACGACCAGCATATAACCCATGTCCTGCGTGGGGATGAACCCCGTGGGCACTGTCTTGAATAGGTGCATCGCCAACCCCACGAGTACCGCGTAGCCAAGCAACACCAAGACAGCAAGCCGCAGCAGACGGCGCACCAAGCCCGAATACACGCTGGAACCGAAGGCGAAGAGTTTATTGAAGCTCTTGAAAAACCAACCAAACAATCCATTCAGCAGTCTGGTAAAGGCGTCCGGCTTGGCACCATGTTTCTGCAAAAGAAGAGCGCACAGCGCTGGGCTGAGCGTGAGCGAATTGATCGCGGAGATAACGGTGGAGGCGGCAATCGTGAGCGCGAACTGCTTGTAGAACTGACCCGTGATACCGCTGATGAAGGCGGTGGGCACGAATACCGCACAGAGCACCAGCGCCACGGCGATGACGGGACCACTCACTTCCTTCATCGCTTTGATCGCAGCATCGCGTGGGTTCAAGCCTTCGGCAATGTTTCGCTCCACGTTCTCGACCACGACGATGGCATCATCGACCACGATCCCGATGGCTAACACGAGACCAAAGAGCGACAGGTTGTTCAACGAGAACCCGAATGCCTGCATGACTGCCAGTGTGCCAATTAAAGACACTGGCACCGCCAGCAGCGGAATGACCGAGGCACGCCAGGTCTGGAGAAAGATGATAACCACGAGCACCACGAGGATGACCGCCTCGATCAAGGTGTGCAGCACCGACTGGATGGAGGCACGCACGAACTTGGTCGTGTCGTAGTTGATACGATAGTCCACGCCAGGAGGAAAGCGCTGCTTCAACTTCGCCAGCGTCTTGTATACGGCTTCGGCCGTTTGCAGCGCGTTGCTGCCGGGCAACTGGAACACGCGCAGCGACACCGCGTTGTAGCCGTCCATGTAGGTCTTGCTGGAGTAGTCGCGGGAGCCAAGCTCGATGCGAGCCACGTCCTTTAGGCGCACGACATCGCCCATCTCGCCAGTCTTCAAGACGACGTCACCGAACTGCTCAGGGGTCTTCAGTCGGCCTGGCGCGGTCAGCGTGTATTGGAACTGCGAGCCATCGGGTGCAGGTGGCTGGCCAAGACTACCGGCGGCGACTTGCACATTCTGCTCGCGAATGGCGCGCACCACATCCCCTGCGGTCAGATTGCGGGCGGCGATCTTCTCGGGATCAAGCCAGAGCCGCATTGAATAGTCCAGCCCACCCAACGAAGAAGCCTCGGCCACACCGGGAAGACGGGCGATCTCATTTTGAATCTGGAGGGTGACGTAGTTCGAGAGATACGAGACCTCACGCGACCCATCGGGGCTGTAAAATTGCGCAGCCAGTGTCAGGTCGGGCGAGCGCTTATTCGCGGTCACGCCAAGGCGCCGCACTTCCTCCGGTAGGCGAGGCACGGCGGCATTGACCTTGTTCTGCACCAGCACCTGCGCCTTGTCGAGATCGGTGCCGAGCTTGAAAGTCACCGTGATCTGCATGCGCCCATCACCCGTGCTGGAGGACGACAGATAAATCATGTCCTCCACACCGTTGATCTCCTGCTCCAGCGGCGTCGCGACCGTCTCAGCCAGCGTGCGAGCGTCCGCCCCTGGATAACTTGCCGAGACTACCACGGTCGGCGGCACCACCTCTGGATATTGTGCGATGGGCAGGCTAAAATACGCCAGCGAGCCGAGCAACGTGATGACAATGCTGAGCACGCCCGCAAAGATCGGGCGATCCACGAAGAAGCGAGAGAAGTTCATGACGCGTTACTTGGTGACAGGCAGCTTCATCTCCGCGTCCTGCGGGACGACCGTGACGCCATTGCGGACGGACATCAATCCATTGATGACCACTCGATCTTCTGCCTTCAAGCCCTCGCGCACGACGCGCATCCCGTCTTGCAAAGGACCGGTCACAACGGGCCGATAGCTGGCTTTGTTATCGGCATCAATGACCCACACAAAACTGCGCCCCTGGTCATCGGCGATCGCTTGATCCAGGATCAGCATGCCCTCGTATTCGCCGCTGCCAGGAATGCGCACACGGGCGAAAAACCCGGGCGACATGAGACGGTCCTGATTCTCAAACACTGCCCTTGCACGAATGCTGCCGGTGGTGGGATTGAGCACGTTGTCCACGAAGTCGAGATGCCCTTGGTGAGGAAAGCCTGACTGGTTGGCCAGGGCCATCTGCGCAGGGATCTCGGCAAACATCGCACTCTTGCGGGTGCCGAGTTTGTGCATCTCGCGATACTTCAGAGCGGAACGCTCATCGCACTCGATGAAGCAATAAATCGGATCGAGCGAAACCACGGTGGTCAGCAAGG
The DNA here is from genome assembly GCA_964203095.1 of Verrucomicrobiaceae bacterium. Lineage (GTDB taxonomy): Bacteria > Verrucomicrobiota > Verrucomicrobiia > Verrucomicrobiales > Verrucomicrobiaceae > JAEUHN01. The sequence continues at coordinate 2,434 of CAXNNN010000317.1, forward strand.
TAGCGTCCTTCGTGCCACCCGTAACGAGGTTGCCCTTGGTCACGCGGGCATCACTGATGCGGCCATTGATCGGCGAGCGAATGCGGGTGAACTCCAGGTCCAGCTCGGCGGCTTTCAGCAAGGCTTCGGCCGCCTTCATCGACGAGTTCGCTTCTGCGGAGGCTTTCAAGCGGCGCACGCTCTCTTCCGACGAGATCGCCTGACTCTTGAGCAGCGGGCCCGCATTCTCGGCCTCCGTCTTGGCCAGTTCAGCACGGCTGCGTGCGCTGCTGACATCCGCCTGCGCCCGCTGCACAGCTGCCTCGTAGGGGCGCGGGTCGATGGTCACCAGCAGATCTCCCTCCTTAACCTCGGTGCCTTCTTTGAAATGGACCTCCTCCAGGTACCCAGAGACGCGCGCCCGAATGTCGACAGACTCTGGCGAGGCGAGCCGACCTGTGAATTCATCCCAGTCGATCACCTTCTTCACGATCGGCTTGGCAACCGTGACGACCGGTGGCGGTGGCGCGAAAGTCGCCTTGGTCGCGGCTGGCTTGCAGCCTGTGATCAGCGCTAGACTGGCTAGGCAGACAGCAGGGTAGGAAAGGCGAGGAGGCATCGCTATCATTACGCCACCAGACGGCAGTTCAAAGCATCAATGCGGCCCAGTTCGGGGGTTTGTAGCCCCAGTCAGAACAGCCCACGCGCAGGGCTGTCATCTCTGTGTGGGGTTTTGGGCTTTCGATGACGAATGACTTGCCGCTGCGCAGAGGCAATTCGTCAGCGGCTGAAAACACGCCACCCCTTATAGAAGCGGCGTTCCACCTTTATTCCAACCCCATCGTTTCCGCGTTGCCAGCGCGGGCGGACCTGCCTTAATCTGCCGCCCTTCCACCACCCACCGTCATCATGAGCAAGAAGAAAGCCGCCAAGCCCGCTGCCAAAGCCCCGAAGAAAAGCGCCACCAAGTCTGCCATCACCGAGACGCGCCTCTTCAAACCTGACCCGGCCTTCGCCAAAAAGGCGCGCATCAGCAGCATGGCGCAATACAAAAAGATGTATGATGAGAGCATCAAGAGCCCCGACAAGTTCTTTGGTCGCGAGGCAAAGGAGCTGCTCTGGCAGAAGCCCTTCACCAAGGTGCTGGATTGGAAGTGCCCGAACGCGAAGTGGTTCCTCGGGGGCAAGCTGAACGTCAGCGAGAACTGCCTGGACCGTCACCTCGACGGCCCACGCAAGACCAAGGCGGCGATCATTTGGGAAGGCGAACCCGGCGAGAAGCGCGTGCTGACCTATCAGCAACTGCACCGCGATGTGTGCCGCTTTGCCAATGTGCTCAAGCGCAACGGCGCGAAGAAGGGCGACCGCGTGATCATCTACATGCCGATGGTGCCCGAGGCCGCGATTGCCATGCTGGCCTGCACTCGCATCGGTGTGCTGCACAGCGTAGTCTTTGGTGGATTCAGCGCGGAGTCGATCAAGGATCGTGTCATCGACTGCGGCGCGACCATCGTCATCACCTGCGACGGCGGCTATCGTCGGGGTGCCGTGGTGCCGCTGAAAAAGAATGTCGACGACGCGCTCAAGGGCAACGACACCCCGGTGCAGAAGGTCATCGTTTACAAGCGCACAGGACAGGACGTTCACATCGAAGAAGGCCGCGACGTCTGGTGGCATCGCGAGCTGGAATATGTGGACGCGAACTGCAAGGCCGCAGCCATGGACAGCGAATCGCCGCTATTCATCCTCTACACCAGCGGTTCGACAGGCAAGCCCAAGGGCATCCTGCACAGCACGGGCGGCTATTTGCTGCACGCCTACATGACCTGCAAATACGTCTTCGACCTGCGCGATGACGATGTCTATTGGTGCACCGCCGACATCGGCTGGGTCACCGGCCACAGCTACCTCGTCTACGGACCGCTCGCCATGGGTGCGACGACTTTTATGTATGAGGGCGCGCCGAACTGGCCGGAGAACGACCGCTTCTGGAAGCTGATCGAGGAATACAAGGTCAGCGTGTTCTACACCGCGCCAACCGCCATTCGCGCCTTCATGAAGTGGGGCGATCACTGGCTGAAGAAGCACGACCTCAGCAGCCTGCGCCTGCTCGGCACCGTCGGCGAACCGATCAATCCCGAGGCCTGGATGTGGTATCACAAACAAGTCGGCGGCGGCAAGTGCCCGATCGTGGACACCTGGTGGCAAACCGAAACCGGCGGGCACATGATCACCCCGATCCCTGGTGCCACGCCGACCAAGCCCGGCACCGCCACGCTGCCCTTCTTTGGGGTCGATGTCGGCATCGTCGATGACACGGGCGCGGAAGTGAACAAGGACGAGCAAGGCAAGCTGGTCATCAAGAAGCCTTGGCCTTCGATGTTGCGCGGCATCTGGGGCGACAAGGCCCGCTACCAGGACACCTACTGGAGCGAGTTCAAAGGTTGGTATTTCGCCGGTGACGGTGCCCGCCGAGACAAGGATGGCTACATCTGGATCATCGGCCG
>CAXNNN010000318.1:0-4911 GCA_964203095.1 Verrucomicrobiaceae bacterium
CCGAGGCAGAGGAAGAGCTTGTTCATGGGCGGAGTGTAGGAGAGTGAACAACGCGGGGGAAGCCGAAAGCTTAGCTCCCGCTCTTCGGATCAAATGCATCGCGCAGGCCGTCGCCCACAAAGTTCAGCGCCAGCAGGCTCAGCGACATCAGCGCAGCCGGGAAGAGCAGCAGCCACCATTTCGGATCGATCGGGTTGATCACCTGCGCACCGTCTTTCAGCAGCGAACCCCAGCTTGCGGCCGGGTCTTCAATGCCGAGGCCCAGGAAGCTCAGGAAGGACTCGTCCAGGATCACGGCGGGAATGGTCAGCGTGAGGTAGGTCAGGATGACCGTGCTCAGATTCGGCAGCAGATGCTTCATCAGAATGGTCCAGGGGCGCTGACCCATCGCGCGTGCTGCCGTGACAAAGGCCATCTCACGCAGCACCAAGACCTGCCCACGAATGATGCGCGCCATGGTCAACCACTCGACCAAGCCCAGCGCCAGCACCATCACCAGTAGCCGCGAGTAGGGCAGAAGCGTGCTTGTGGTCTGCTCCAGCGAGCCCCATTGATTCGCCTGGAACCAGAGGCGAGCCGCATCCAGCCCGTCTTTGAAATGATCGTCCAGTGCCGCGATGAAGATCATGATGAACAGAATGCGCGGCACGCTGTAGATGATGTCGATGATGCGCATCATCAGCCCATCAATGCGGCCACCGGCAAAGCCTGCGACCATCCCATAAAGCGTGCCCACGATGAGGCTGAGCACCGCCCCCACAATGCCGATGCCCAGGGACACCTGCGCACCCGTCAGCAGTCGATAAAACAAATCCTGCCCATTCACGTCCGTGCCGCAGACATGGAGCAAGCCTTCCGCACTGCGAGATAGCGGAGGCAGGAAGGTGCCGCCGCTGGTTTGCTTCAGCGCCTCGGGCAACAACACAGGCACAACGATCGCGGCTAGACCAACAATGCCGAGGAACCACACCGACAGCATCGCGGGCCGGTTACGCTTGATCAGCGTCCAGCCATCGGGCCTTGCCCCCTGCCATCTGGAAGCCGCGTCAGGCATAGATTTTGATGCGCTTGTCGAGGACGCCGTAAAGCACGTCTACGATGAAGTTGAACACGATCAGCAGCACGCAGTAAATCATCACACCGCCAACCAGGAGAAAGACATCGCGATTCTGAATCGAGTTCACAAACACCGTGCCCGCGCCCGAGATGTTGAACACCGATTCGACCACCATCGACCCCGTGAGCAGGTTCGCCGCGAGCGGCCCAAGAAAGGTCACCACGGGCAGGATCGCCACCTTCATCGCATGTCGTGCCACCGCCTCACCATGACGAAGACCCTTGGCCTTGGCCGTGCGCAGGAACTCCGACTTCAGCACCTCGATCAAGCTATTGCGCATCAGCCGCGCGACATACGCCAGATACGGCAGTGACAGGCACACGCCCGGCAGCAGCACATGCTGCCAGCTGCCCCAGCCCCCGACCGGAAACCAGCCCAACCACAGCGCGAACACCGCGATCAAAAACGGCCCGCTGACAAAGGTTGGCACGGAGACCGCGACGAGCGCCCCAAACATCAGCGACCAGTCCACCGGACCATCCTTTTTCATCGCTGCCAGCCCGCCCGCTAGCACACCGCCGATGGACGCAATCACGAAAGCTACCGCACCGATTTGAATCGACGCCGGCAGCTTCTGCGCCAGCACCTCCTCCACGCTCCAGTCACGGTAGCGAAACGACACACGCAGGTCCCCGCGCACGAGGTCCGCCATGTAGCTGGAGTATTGCTGCCAGCGCGTGCCCGCAAGCTTGTAGCGCTCCAACTGCGCCTGCTTGATATGTTCCGGCAATTCCTTCTCGCGATCAAACGGCCCGCCCGGCATCATCAGCGCCAGCAGCACCGTGATCGTCACCACGCAGAACAGCACGACGATGCTGCTGAGAAATCTGCGAAGGATGAAGGCGACCATGTGGGGGAGTTTTCCGTGCGTGCCGCCTCTGTGCAAGTGCTACAGCAGTTCCTCGACAAACTCCTTCGGATCAAAGGCCTGAAAATCCTCGGCCTTCTCCCCCAGACCAATGAAGCGGGCGGGCACTTTCATGTCGTTGTAGATCGGCACGATGATGCCGCCTTTGCCACTGCCATCAAGCTTGGTGACGATGAGGCCGGTCAGCGGGATGGCTTTGTGGAATTCCTTGGCCTGCGTGTGCGCGTTCGCGCCTGTGGTGGCATCGACGACGAGCAGCACCTCATGCGGGCTGGTCGGGTCTTTCTTGCCCAGGGTGCGGTGCAGCTTCTTCAGCTCTTCCATCAAGTTGTGCTTCGTGTGCAGGCGGCCTGCCGTGTCCACGATCAGGTAGTCGGCCTTCTCCTTCACCGCGCGATCATAGCCGTCGAAAGCGACACCACTGGGGTCGCAATTCGGCGGACCTTTGACGACCGGAATGTTCAAGCGCTGGCCCCAGACTTCGAGCTGCTCAACTGCCGCAGCACGGAAGGTGTCCGCCGCAGCGAGCACCACTTTCTTGCCCTTGCTGGTCAGCAAATTGGCGAGCTTGGCAGTGGACGTGGTCTTGCCGGTGCCGTTGACGCCAACAATGAGCAGCACCTTGGGCCGGTCATTGAAGGGCAGCAGGGGCGGCAGCGACGGTGGGATGATTTTCCGCACATGCTCGCGCGCGACATCGACAATGTCCTGACCGTTGAGCTTGCGACCTTGATCGCGCAGTTCATCGACGATTTTGATCGCCAGCTTCGGCCCTAAATCGCCCGCGATGAGTGAGGCTTCCAGTTCATCCCAATCAAAGTCGGGCTTGCTGAACTTGGTGATGAGCGATTTGAAAAAGCCTGCCATGAGCCCTACTTCTTGGCTTGAGTTTGAGCCGCTGGCCTGCCGCGCGGGGCGCTCGGACGCAGCGAGCGGGCGATGCGGTCGATCACGCCATTCACAAAGCCTGCGGATTCCGGTGCGCCGAACTTCTTGGCGATCTCGATGGCCTCATTCATGATGACTGGGGCGGGCAGATCTGGCATGTGCATCAACTCATACACGGCAAGGCGGATGATATTGCGATCCACGTTGGCGAGACGCTCCAGACTGAAGTTCGTGGACGCTCCCTTGATGGTGTTGTCGATGGACTCTGCGTTGGCCAGCACACCCTGAATCAAGCTTTCGGCAAACTTGCGCGCACCTGACTTGGCGCTGTGCAACTCCCAGAAACCTTCGCTCTCCGCTTCGGATTTGCTGCCGGCTGGCTGGTGCAATTCGTGGGCAAAAAGATATTGCACTGCTGCCTCGCGTCCGTCTCGTCGTAGTCCCATGGTGTTTTGGTGTCTGGTAAAAATCGTTAGTTAGCGGTGGCGAGATACGCCCATCTTCTTGAACAGGCTGACCATCTCAGCAGCCACGCGGGCGGCTTCCGCCCCACGATTGATTTCGCCACCCATGCAGCGGGCCTCGGCTTGCTCTTCATTGTCCATCAGCAGCACTTCATGCACCACTGGGATGCCATGCGTGACGGCGATGTTTTGCAGTGCATCGGTCACTGAGGCACCGACCAAGTCGCCGTGCTCAGTCTCGCCACGAATGATGACGCCCAGCGCGATGACCGCGTCCGTCTCCGTGCTGCGCAGCACCTTTTCAACGGTCACGGGCACCTCAAACGCACCCGGCACGCGATACACGGTGATCGAGACATTCGGCACGATGGCCTGAAGCTCATCCCGCGCGGCTTCCAGCATCGCGTCGACATAGACCTGATTGTATTTGCTGGCGACGATCGCGATGTGGCTGCGGTCGAGCGAGACTTGCGGGCGGCTGGGAATGGCGTGGCTCATGGAGAAGAGTGTTAGAGCATTAGGAGGTTGGGAGATGAGTGGGAGAACGACAGAGACTAGATCGCAAACGCTTTACAGCGATTCTTCAAAGCTCATGCCCCATCTTGTCGCGCTTGGTTTCCAGATACTTCGCGTTGTGCTCGTTGGGCTCTAGCTTGATGGGCACTTGCTCAATGATCTCTAGCTTGTGCCCTTGCAGGCCGACGACCTTGCGCGGGTTGTTGGTCATGAGCCGAATCTTGCGAATGCCGAGGTCGAACAGAATCTGCGCACCGAGACCGTAGTCGCGCAAGTCCATCGGGTAGCCGAGCTTTAGGTTGGCCTCGACCGTGTCGTAGCCTTGCTCTTGCAGCTTGTAGGCGTGGATCTTGGCGGGCAAGCCGATGCCTCGCCCTTCCTGGCGCATGTAGAGAACCACGCCGCGTCCTTCCTGCTCGATGCGTTGCAGGGCCGTGTGCAATTGGCCACCGCAGTCGCAGCGCCGCGAGCCAAAAACATCACCCGTGAGGCACTCGCTGTGCACGCGGACCAGCACGGGTTCGCCATCATCTATCGTTCCCTTCACCAGGGCGAGATGATGCTCGTCGCTGAGCTTGGAACGATACAGGTGCAGATCGAAATCACCGAAGTCCGTGGGCATCTTGATGACCTGCTCACGCTCGACCAATCGCTCGCGATCACGGCGATACTTGATCAGAGCCTCAATGGTGCAAATTTTCAAGCTGTGCGTCTTGGCGAAGGCCATCAACTCAGGCAGACGCGCCATGGTGCCGTCCTCGCTCATGACCTCACAGATCATGCCCGCAGGCTCCAGTCCGGCCAAAGTTGCTAAATCAACGGCCGCCTCCGTATGACCTGCGCGGCGCAGCACTCCGCCGGATTTTGCCGCTAGGGGGAAGATATGGCCCGGCTGCACCAGCTCAGCGGCACGGGCGCTGGGATTGGCCAGGATACCCACCGTCAATGCACGGTCTGGGGCGCTGATGCCCGTCGTCACACCCGTTGCGGCATCCACACTGACGGTGAAGGCGGTGGAGAACGCGTCACGATTCCGCTGAGTCATCGCAGGCAAACCT
>CAXNNN010000319.1:0-4900 GCA_964203095.1 Verrucomicrobiaceae bacterium
GGACAACAGTTCGGCCTTCCGCATGGATGACCGCGTGCCGCTGATCGTGCCAGAGATCAATGCTGCCGATGTGAAGGGCCACTACGGCATCCTGGCCAATCCGAACTGCACCACGGCGATCAGCCTGATGGCACTGTATCCTTTGCATCAGGCCTTTGGCGTGACGCGCATCTTTGCCTCCAGCTATCAAGCGGTGTCCGGCACAGGCGCACAGGCGATCGAAGAGCTGGCCAAGCAGTCCCGCGAGTGGGCTTCGCAAAACCGCGCCTGGGATGCAGCGAAGCTGGACACGCCGTCCTCGGTCTATCCGTATCAGATCGCCTTCAACGCGCTGCCTCAGGTGGACAGCTTCCTGCCGAGCGGCTACACGAAGGAAGAGATGAAGATGGAAAACGAGGGCCGCAAGATCATGCATCACCCCGGCTTCCGCGCCTCGGTGACCTGCGTGCGCGTTCCCGTCTTCCGGGCGCACAGCGTGGCGATCACGGCTGAATTTGAAAAGCCGATCACGCCGGAGGCCGCGCGTGCGGTGCTGGCGAAGGCTCCCGGCTTGGACGTCATCGACGATCCGGCGAACAAAAGATACCCGCTGGCACTTGACATCGCAGGCCGCGACAACTGCGCCGTGGGCCGCATCCGCCAAGACTGCGCGCTGAACAACGGCCTCGCTTTCTGGGTCGTCGGTGATCAGTTGCTGAAGGGTGCCGCGCTGAATGCGGTGCAAATCGCGGAGTGCTTGTAGGGTCGATACGCAGCCAATTGCGGCTTGAAGCCGCGCTGGCTGCGCATTTACTCACCCCTCTCACTCCCGTGGCTGAATCTTCCAACTCCCCTATCCCCCGCGCATGAAAATCGCTCTCGATGTCATGGGCGGCGATCATGCTCCCCACAACAACATAACCGGTGTGAAGATGGCGCTCAGGGCGCTGCCACACGTGGAAAAACTCTACCTCGTGGGCCAGAAGGACGCGATGGAGCGCGAACTGGACAAGCAGCAGATCGGGCGCGATCGCCTAGTGCTGGTCAATGCCACGCAAGTCGTGGACATGGCTGACTCCGGCATTGATGCCGTGCGCAAAAAGAAGGATTCGTCCATGAGCGTGGCCGCCAAGCTGGTACGCGATGGCGAGTGCCAAGCCGTGGTCAGCGCTGGGCATACCGGTGCGGCCGTCGCAGCCGGCACCATCATCATCGGTCGTCTGCCCGGCGTCGATTTCCCCGGCATCGCCAGTCCCTTCCCCAACGAACACGGCACCTGCTATGTCTTGGATGCTGGAGCGAATCCCGACGCGAAGCCCGAGCATTTGGTGCAATACGCGATCATGGGCTCCATGCTAGCCAAGCATGTGCACGGGCAAAAGAACCCTATTGTGGGGCTGATGAACATTGGTGAGGAAGATGGCAAAGGCAACGCCCTGGCCCGTGATACCCTGCCCTTGCTCAAGGCCGCGCCGATCAACTTCAAAGGCAATGTCGAGGGCCATGACATCTTCGAAACCGCGCTGGATGTGATCGTCTGCGATGGTTTCACCGGCAACGTGGTGCTGAAAACCGCCGAAGCGACCGCGAAGATCGTCTTCAAGTGGGTGAAGGCCGAAATCAGCGCCGGCGGCCCCTTGATCAAAGCCTGGAAGAAACTGGGCGGCGGCATCATCCGCCCCTACATGCAGCGTGTGAAGGAGAAGGGCAGCTACGACACCTATGGCGGCAGTCCGCTGCTCGGCATCAAGGGCACCCTCATCATCGCACACGGCAGCAGCAGCCCCACAGCGATCATGAACGCCGTTCGCATCGCTGCGGAATCAGTGAAACACGAAGTCGCGCCGCACATCGAGCAGGCCCTTCAGCAATATCGAAAGACTCATGCAGCCTGACACCAAGATTTGCAGTTGTAGCATCATCGGCACCGGCAATTACGTGCCAGAGCGTGTGCTGACCAATGATGACCTATCCAAGTTCGTCGATACGTCTGACGAATGGATCACCACCCGCACCGGCATTAAGGAGCGCCACATCGCTGCGGATGACGAAGCAACTAGCGACATGGCCACCAAGGCCGCGTTGAAGGCCATGGAAGCCGCTGGAGTGAAGGCAGAGGAAATCGACCTGATCATCGTGGCCACGGTCACGCCCGACATGTTCTTCCCATCCACGGCCTGCTTTGTGCAGAAGAAGCTCGGGGCCATGAATGCGGTGTGCTTCGACATTTCTGCCGCGTGCTCAGGCTTCCTCTACGCCCTGCAAACGGCGCGTCACTACATCAACAGCGGCACCCGTGGCACCGCCTTGGTCATTGGTGCGGAGAAGCTCAGCAGTCTGATCAACTGGAAGGATCGCAACACCTGCGTGCTCTTCGGCGATGCCGCAGGTGCCGTGGTCGTGCGTCGTGCCGAACCCGGCGACACTTCAGCCCCTGGTCGCGTGCTATCCACGGTGATGGGCAGCGATGGCAACCTCGCCGACCTGCTCAAGGTGCCTGGTGGCGGCTCCGCCTGCCCGATCACTGCTGAAAACGCCAAGTTGCGGCCAAACACGATTCACATGGAAGGCCGCGAGACCTTCAAGCATGCCGTCACACGCATGTGTCAAGCCGCTGAACAGGCGCTGAAGCAAGCTGGACTGGAGACAAAGGACATCAGCCTGGTCATCCCTCATCAAGCCAACGCGCGTATCATCTCAGCGATTGCCGACCGTCTCGGCGTGCCTGAAGAGAAGACCTACATGAACCTACAGAAATATGGCAACACCAGCGCTGCCACCATTCCTGTGGCTCTGGACGAAGCGCACCGCTCAGGCCGTCTTCAGCGTGGCGACGTCGTGCTGCTCGTCACCTTTGGCGGGGGGTTCACCTGGGCCAGCACAGTGATGATCTGGTGAGTTGGGCGCTGCCTACACGCCCATGTAGGGACTCTTGAAGATTTAGCCGACCGCCCTGCACACACCAAGTTTGCAGGCGCTCATCAGGCCGCATACAAAGCCTGACGAAGCCGGCGGTCGACTAAGTCGGTCGCTGTGCGATATAGCGTGCGACGATCCATGTGCAACTCTTCACAGAGATCATGAATGGGCTCACGCCGATGCAGACCCAGCAGCAGCCTTGCTTTAGCGCGCAGCTTCAGTGGGCGGCGGTTGTCGGTCATCAGCACTTGCAGGGACTGCACTTCACTAAGTTCCAAATCAATGGCCAAGGCGGCCCAGCGAAGGCGGGGTGCGCGCAGGTGATAAGGGAGTTGATCAAGGTGTTTCATGAGATGTTATTATAAGTGTTCGACTCACAATATCGCAGCTTGCCTGCCAAGGTTGGGCGAAAAATATGATCCCACAAGAAGAATCTTGGTTCATCGAAGCCAATCAACAAACTTAAGCCAAACTGACTCACCCACCCAACTTCGACATTTCGGCCTTGGGCAGCCCAGAAGTCGCGGTCGAACGCAGCTCGCTGTATCGGTCGTTGCGGGCTTCCCAGATCCTGCCCACGGCCATGCGCACAGCGTCATCGCTAAGGCCACCGCGCAGCAGCGCACGCAAATCGTGCCCGTGCTGCGAGAACAGGCAGGTGTGCAACCCACCATCCGCTGTGACTCGCGCTCGCGTGCAACCCAGGCAGAAGGGCTGTGTGACCGAGGCGATCACTCCGATCTCTCCTCCGCCATCGCGATGGCAAAAACGCCGCGCCACTTCGCCTGCATAATTGGGGACCAGCGCCTCCAACGGAAACTCACGGTTAATGGTCTGAACGATCTCCGCTGCCGACACGACCTGGTCCATGCGCCAGCCATTGGTCGCGCCCACGTCCATGTATTCGATAAAGCGCAGGATGTAACCTGGACCACTGAACCGGCGCACCATGGGCAGAATCTCTTGCTCATTCACACCCCGCTTTACTACCATGTTGACCTTCACGGGTGAGAAGCCCACCTCAAGGGCGGCGTCGATTCCCTCCAGCACCCGAGCGACAGGGAAGTCGACATCGTTCATCGCACGAAAGGTCGCGTCATCGAGGGCATCAAGGCTGACCGTCACACGCTTCAAGCCCGCCTGGCGCAAAGGCCTAGCAAGGGCTGCGAGTGCGGAGCCGTTGGTCGTTAATGTCAGATCTCTCAATCCGTCAATGGCCGCCAGCATCTCGATCAGCGTCGGCAAATCGCGACGCAGCAAAGGCTCGCCACCGGTGAGTCGAATCTTCTCCACGCCCAACGACACGAACACCCGCGCCAGCCTAGCGAGTTCCTCAAAGCTGAGGATCTCCCCTTTCGGAAGGAACGCATAGTGGCGCCCAAAGACCTCCTTCGGCATGCAGTAGGTGCAGCGAAAATTACACCGATCCGTCACCGACAGCCGCAAGTCGTGCAGCGGGCGGTTGAGTGTGTCGGTGACTGAAGAAACAAGCATGTGGCAGGAATATCAGATAACGACCGCGGTCAAGAGGATGGGTGTGTTGACACTACCGTCATGCTGAAACGGAAAGCCTGATTTTCTATGCGCTCGCTAGGCAAGAGGTTGATGACGGCGATTGCAAACCGCCCCCTTTGGGTCGCGCTGCGGCACTACATAGCCCCGATGCGCTCCGAGCGCAGGTTCACCACCTTTTTTTCCAGGTGGTGAACGGCTGTGATGTGGCGCACGGTGCCACTGCGCGAACGCATGAGAATGCTATGAGTCTCGGCGCGGTGACCGGTCAATTTCACGCCCGGCAGCAGAGCGCTGTCGGTGATGCCGGTGGCACAGAACAGAGCGCTTTCACCGATCACGAGGTCATCCTTGAAGAAGACACGCGTCAGGTCTTCGGGCGAGACCTGTGCCGCGATTTCCGCACGGTGGGCCTCGTCTTGAAACCACATGCGCGTCTGCATGTCACCACCCAAACATTTCAGAGCGGCCGCCGTCAGCACAGCCTCGG
>CAXNNN010000320.1:0-4878 GCA_964203095.1 Verrucomicrobiaceae bacterium
CCATGAAATTGACATGCTGGGCGGTCACCAACTGCGCGGCGCAGACGAGGTCTCCCTCGTTTTCACGATCCTCGTCATCGGTTACAATCACCATGCGACCGTCACGGATGTCAGCGATGACAGCTTCGATGGGATCAAACTGGAAGTCAGAAGGGGACATGGCAAAAGAACCATACGCACCGAGACCGGTGAGGAAGGGCGAATAGACTAGCGGTCAGCGCCAAGAAAGCCAGCACGCGTTTGCGTTTGGCCAAAGGCTCGGCGCAGGAGGAACGCGCAAGCAAAGAAATCGCTGTTCAAAGACATAGGTCGAAGTTCTTTCTGTGGGCCAGTCGTGCACCCATCATCGCCAACTTAAGACGTTCGCATCCATGATGCATCACCGACCTGATTAAAGAAGTGAAAACCACGCTGAAACTCGACGCGGGCGGCGTTGCTGGCACCAAAACCTGGGGTGTCATTCATCAACGCATCGTCATGGGCAAGCCCGCCGTCCCGAGCATGGGCACGGGGGATGCTCGCAGCGAGCGCAACATCGCGGGCCTGCTGACCGACGTGCACCCCTAGGCCCGCGCTGGTGCACCATGCGGCCGCTGTAAGCATCACCATCAAGATCATCAGCGGCACCCGCACGTATGCCTAACAGGATGCGCTGTATGCCCAGGGCCGCACCAAGCCCGGCGACAAAGTCACCAACGCCCGCGGCGGCTACTCCAACCACAACTTCGACATCGGCGTGTTTGAAGGCACCAGCTACAAAGACGAATCGCCCAAGTATAGCGCCGTGGGCATGCTGGGTGAGGTGCTGGGCCTCGAATCGGGTGGCCACTGGAAGAGCTTTCAAGAACAGCCGCATTATCAGCTGCGTCCCACCTGGGCCGCTACACTCACCGATCGCGACATGCTCACCGGGCTACGCCGTCGCAAGGATGCCGGTCTGCCGATTTACGCGTGAGGCATCACCTCACCGCTTCGGTCGCCAGCCGGGTCCGCGCAGGACAAAGCTGAGACGCTCGCCCCAGGTTCGCGCCTGGGTGCGGACATCGCGGATCAAGTCACGCCACTCGTGCAGCACGATGTTGAACGGGCCGCGATCCACAATCGTCTTGGTGATCCCGTAGCGCGGCGGGTCCGCGGGGTCTTCCGCCTCGAAGGTGCCAAACAGCTTATCCCAGAAGATCAGGCACATGCCCATGTTCTTGTCCAGGTAGCGCGCATCCGACGCATGGTGCACGCGGTGATGTGAGGGCGTCACCAGGATGTGCTCCAGCAAGCCCAGGGTCCTGATTCGCTCCGTGTGGATCAGGCTGCCGTAAATTTGCGTGGCCGCATACATGAACAGCACATCCAACGGCTGAAACACCGATGAGCGAAAGCCCGTGCTCAAGTTAAACTCGGGCGAAGAGTGGTGCGTCACGTGAACCGCCCAGAAAAAGCGGCAGTGATGGTCCACGTAGTGCAGCGTGTAGTAGGCGAAGTCCTCCAGCACGAAGAGTGCGATCCAATACCACCAGCCGCGCTCCAGATCGAAGAGCTTGTGCTGGAAAAAGAACGTCATCGCCACCAGCACCACGCCACGCATCAGCACATCAAAGGTGCCATTCAGCGCCGCCATGTAGCAATTGGTCAGCGTCTCCTTCAGCGTGTAGGCACGCACTTCATGGAAGTGCGTCCACAGGACTTCGGCAAGGATGAGGGCAACAATGATCGGGGCGGACCAGAGCAGCAGGGCGGTTTCACTAAAGGCTTCCATGGGACAGGCTGCGGTGCTGTTCTCTAAACAGCACCGCGACCATCTGCAACCCTACCGCTTGCCCAATCTCGGCATTAATCGTTGCCCGACAGGTCCTTCATGCGCTTCGATTCACGAGCACGCAGATTGCTGTCCAGGATACGCTTGCGCAGACGGATGCTCTTTGGCGTGGTTTCGACCAGTTCATCGCCCGCGATGTATTCGATGGCGCGCTCCAGGCTGAAGCGGATCGGCGGTGTGAGGGCGATGCCCTTGTCATTGCCAGCCGCGCGGAAGTTGGTGAGCTGCTTGGCGCGCGTTGGGTTGACTGGCAGGTCATCCGTGCGCGGGTTTTCACCCACGATCATCCCGTCATACACTTGCTCACCAGGAGCGACGAAGAGCTTGCCGCGCACCTGGATCGTATCCAGCGCGTAGCTCGTGGCTTCGCCGCCTTCGGTGCTGACCAGGGTGCCGGTCGTGCGGGTGCTCATGCCGCCGCAGTGCGGTGCATATTCCTTGAACAGATGGCTGAAGATGCCATGACCGCTGGTCAGGTTCATCAATTCGAACTCGAAGCCGATGATGCCGCGTGTCGGAATGGTGGCCACGATGGTCGAGGTGTGAGCGTGTGCCTTGATCTCGTCGATCTTGCCTTTGCGTGCCACCAGGCGGTTCATAATGCCGCCAATGTATTCCGCCGGAGTTTCCACCCACAACGTTTCATACGGCTCCAGCGTGGTGCCGTCCTCGTCCTTCTTGGTGATCGCGATCGGACGCGACACGCAGACTTCGAAGCCCTCACGGCGCATCGTTTCCACCAGCACCGCGATCTGCATGGATCCACGCGCGCTGACGGCGAACAGGCCGGCCAGTTCCGTGTCGCGCACTTGCAGGGCCACGTTGGCCTTGGCTTCCTTCATGAGACGGTCGCGGATCTTGCGGCTGGTGACGTGATCGCCTTCACGACCGGCCAGCGGGCTGTCGTTGACGCTGAACTGCATCTCGATGGTGGGCGGGTCGATGGCCACGAAAGGCAGAGCCTCGGCCTCCGCAGAGCCACCGATGGTCTGGCCGATGTCCACATCATCGAAGCCGGTAATGCCCACGATGTCACCCGCGGTGCCCACGGTGCTATCGCTGACCGCGAGGCCGGTGTATTGGAAGACCTTTGTGACTTTGAACGGCTTCGCTGGCATCCCAGGCTCCTTGCCCAGCAAGAATAAGCGGTCGCCCATGCGCACGCTGCCACGGCCCACTTTGCCGATGGCCACACGACCCACGAAGTTGTCCCAGTCGATGTTCGAAATGAGCATCTGGAACTCGCCTTCTTCCTCGGCATTTGGTGCGGGAATGTATTCCTCAATGCGCTTCAGCAGGTGCGTCATCGGCATTTGCTCGCCATCGGGCGTATCGCTGACCCAACCTGCGCGAGCGCTACCGTAAATGAAGGGTGCGTTGAACTGCGCTTCGTTCGCGTCAAGTTCCAGGAAGAGTTCCAGCACCAAGTCACGCACCCGCGCAGGGTCAATGTTCGGGCGGTCCATCTTGTTGACGAAAATCACCGGCGTCAGGCCCTGGGCGAGCGCCTTTTTCAGCACGAAGCGGGTCTGGGCCTGCGGGCCTTCGTAGGCGTCCACCACCAGCAGCACGCCTTCCACCATCTTCATCACGCGCTCCACTTCGCCGCCAAAGTCGGCATGGCCAGGAGTATCGACGATGTTGAAAATCTTGTCGCCCAAGTGAACGGAGGTGTTCTTGGCCTTGATGGTAATGCCGCGCTCCTTTTCCTGATCCATGCTGTCCATCGCACGCTCCTCAGTGGCCTGGTTTTCACGGTAGGTGCCGCCAGCCTTCAAGAGATTGTCAACGAGGGTGGTCTTGCCGTGGTCAACGTGGGCGATGATGGCGAGGTTACGGATGTTCTTGGGACTGGGCATGGGCAAGTTAGGGGGAAGGGGGCGCGGAGTCTAATGGCGATCTCCCGAATGGCAACCGTGCGTTTGGTGTCGGTTTTGGTGCTTTGGTGGTGCCCCCAGTCCGACCCAACTAGCCACCCTGAAAAGCGCAGATCGACGGTGATGAGGCTCGCGCCGCATGGCTGTTCCTGCCAACAATGCGCCTCCCCCACCCCGTGCCCACTCTTGTTCCAGGATGAATCGTTTCCACCTTGCCTGCCTTCTCCTGACCGCCGCTGGCTCTTTCGCCCTTGGCGAAGCTGTGCCCGTGAAGATCGTGCCCGAGGGAGGCATCACCCGGGGTGGCGAGCCTTACTTTATCAAAGGCGCCGGTGGCACGGTGCACCTGGATGAACTGACGGCTACGGGTGGCAACAGCATCCGCACCTGGACCACGAATGGGCTCGGTGAGATTCTCGACGATGCGGCAAGGCGTGGCCTGACCGTCTGCGCCGGCATTTGGCTGGAGCCAGAGTGCAACTGGTTCTCCTATTCCAAGCCAGAGCACTGTGCACGGCAGGCAGCGCGGGTGCAGGAGGAGGTGCTGAAGCATCGCGATCATCCCGCCCTGCTGTTCTGGGGACTGGGCAATGAAGCGGAGGGCGATGGTGGCAACGACGCCTACTGGAAGCAGTTGGAGGTGCTGGCCAAAGCGGTGAAAGCCATCGACCCCGCGCACCCCACCTTCACCGCCGTCGCCGGCTTATCGCCTCAGAAGGCGGCGGGACTGAATGCCCACACGCCCAGCCTGGACTTTGTCGGCATCAATACCTACGGAGCCCTGAACCGACTGCGCGAGCACTTGGTGAAAGTGAAATGGACCCGGCCCTGGGTCGTCACGGAATACGGCCCCCGTGGCTTCTGGGAGAGTCCGCGCACGTCCTGGGACGCACCTGTGGAGCCGACCAGCACCGAGAAGTCGGGGTTTATTCGCAAGGCCTATCAAACGACCATCCAGCCCGCCGGAGCTTGCTGGGGAGGCTATGTCTTTCTCTGGGGGCAGAAGCAAGAGGCCACTTCGACTTGGTTTGGCATCTTCACCGAAAGCGGCGAATCCACCGCCACACGAGATGTGATGCACGAGCTGTGGAAGGGCGAGCCCTCGCCCGATCATGCGCCCGAGATCAAGAGCTTCACCAGCGCGGCTGCCAAAAAAGAAATCGCCCCAGGCAGCGAGTTCACAGCCCT
>CAXNNN010000321.1:0-4857 GCA_964203095.1 Verrucomicrobiaceae bacterium
AAGTATTGCGCCGCCGCTTTGACCGACGCGATGCCGAACTCCTGCACACGCGGTTCATCAGCGGAAGGGATGCTGATTTGAATGCCTTCCGTTTGGTATTGAAACGCGGGCTTCGGCTTCGCCACAGCGGCAGCAAAAGCTGTGTGGGCAACCAAGAGAGCGATCAGTGCTAGTTTCATGCACCGATGCATACGCTCGCTTGATCTCGATTCTACGTTTACAGACGAATCGCATCACCCACGCGGATGATGCCATCGTTCAAGATGTCTGCCAGCAGCCTCCCGCGATCCGCCAGCGGCTTGAGCAGTTGTTTACCTGTCACTTGGTCCAGATGCGTGCACGGCGGACATAAGCGGATGCCCTCAATGAGCACCTCGCCAATGCGGAATTTCAGACCAACGAGTTCATTCAACCGTACGCCCACTGTGACGACATTGCGTCGAGCCTCGGCAGCGCTCAATGCGAGTTCCGCGAGCACCTCGCTCTCAATCAACGTGATCTCTCGTCCCGGCCCTCTGGGTTCAGCGTCTGAGAAGGTGCCACAGCCTCCAAAATAGCGATCCCCGACGAGACCACGCTGAGCACGGGCTTCGACCTCCGCCACCGCGTGCGGCAAAACGATGGCAGCGGGAGAGATGTAAATGGCAGCGATGCGGGCGTTCATCTCAGACAATCGAAGACCGCTTCATGCAGACATAAGGATGCTGTGCAAAACCATGCGGCTCATAGAACTTCATCGCATCACGAGTGATCAGCAGTTGATTCGTCCGCGCGAGGTCAGGGTGAGCCATCAGCACTTCCAGCATCCAAGCGCCGAGCCCCAGACCCTGGCACTCTTCCGAGATGACGAAGTCACAGATGTAGGAGTTCACCGAGTGATCCGTGATCGCCCGCACAAAGCCAATCGTGTGGCCTTCACGCATGAGCACGAGGCACGTCGAGTGCCGCAGCGACTCCGCAATCTGCTCCACGTTGCGATGGCTGGCCCAGTAGGTGGTTTGGATCAGCGCGCAGATGGTGGGTACGTCGAAGCTATCCGGCTCGTCCGTCAGAGTGAGATTATCGCGTTTCAGTAGCATGGCGATCGATACCCTAACCGAACTCAGGGTAACCATGAAGGGAAAAGAGTGAACCATGGAGCTGCGTTCTTTGAAGTCTGCATGAGAATGATCGTTCCACTTTTCGCCTGTGTGCTGCTTGGCCACTCCTTGACGGCTGCCGCGCAGGATAAAGCGGCCGCGTCGCTTGTCTTCAAAGCCGGTGCCACCACCAGCAACATCACGCCGCCGCTGGGCATGGAGATCGTGGGGAACTTTGCACCACGCCCCATCGCCAAGCATGTGCATGATGAACTGCATGTGCGTTGCCTCGTGCTCGATGATGGCACGACCCAGCTCGCCTTTGCCGTGGCCGACACGATCTCGCTCGCGCGGGACGTTTGGGACGACGCCAAAAAGCTCGTGCATGAGCGCACAGGCATTCCCGTTACGAACATGATGTTCTCCGGCACGCACACGCACTCCAGTGTCTCGGCCATCACGAACCCAGACCCGTCGCTCGACTATCGCAGCTTCATCGTTCGTCGGGTCGCCGATGGCGTTCAGTGTGCGATGAACAACTTGCAGCCCGCCCGCATTGCGTGGGGCACGGGCAAACTCCCGCAGCATGTCTTCAATCGTCGCTGGCTACTCAAAGAGGGCGTCACCAATGACAACCCGTTCGGCGGCAAAGATCGCGCTGTGATGAACCCAAGCAGCCTGCTGCGCTCCCGCCTCGCCGGACCTGCCGGACCAACGAATCCAGAAGTCTATTGCCTGTCCGTGCAGGCCACAGACGGACGCCAGATCGCACTGATGGCGAACTACTGGCTGCACTATGTCGGTGGCGTGAACAAAGAAGATCTCTCCGCAGATTACTTCGGCGAGTTCTGCCGCCAGATCGAAGCCGCAGCAGGCGCACCCTGCGTCGGCATCTTGGCGAATGGTCCCTGCGGCGACGTGAACAACAACGATTACAGCGGCAACACGCCCGCCGTGAAGCGCGCACCCTACGAGAAGATCAAACTCGTCGCTGGCGACCTTGCCCAGGAAGTGCTGCGTGTTCGCGAGACCCTCAAACATCACGACTGGGTACCGCTGAAAGCCGCCGCGAGTGACTTAGAGCTCGCCGTGCGTCGTCCCACGCCGGAGATGATTACCTGGGCCGAAGGTGTGCTTGCCAAACCAAAAGACGCCACTCCCACGCATCGCCTAGAGCAGCCCTACGCCGAGCGCACGCTGGCCGCACGCGATGCGAAGCCGGACACCATGCAAGCCGTTATCCAGGCCTTCCGCATCGGCGATCTCGGCATCGCGTCCATTCCCTTCGAGGTCTTCACCGAGATCGGTCTCGAAATCAAAGCCCGCAGCCCCTTCAAAGACACCTTCACCATCGAACTCGCCAACGGCAGCAACGGCTACCTGCCCACGCCGAAGCATCACGACCTCGGCGGCTACGAAACCTGGCTCGGCACCAATCGCGTCGAGCGTGAGGCGTCGGTGAAGATCACCGCGCGGGTGTTGGAGATGCTGAGCAAGGTGCACTGAACCCTCCCTCCTATGCAGAACCTCATGGCTCTAAGCCTGGCATTTGCCTCGGTGACCACGGCCGCCGATCTCGCTGGCGTAGTCGTTAAGTTCGAGAAACCCCTGGGCAGTGCCACCCTGGCTGCAGAGTTGATCGAGAAGTTCAAACTGCGGATTGATGTCGCAGGCACGACGGAACCCATCATGCTGAGAGTCGAACTGCCCGGCAGCGGAAGCAACACTTGGCCGATGAACGACGTGGAAGTGCGAGATGCCGCAGGCCATGCACTGCTCGTGCAGCGATCAGGGATTGAGTGGGAGAAGTTGCTGATTCCACTGCCTAGTAGCGTGACGAGTTGCACTGTCCAAGCAGTGGAGCCGCTCATCGCTCAAGTCAAAACCACCGCCCCCAAGGAACGGGAGATCAAGGACACCACAAGCGGACTGCATGTGCGGCTTGCCAACTGGCCCGAAGGTCGCACTGCCGCGTTGAGTCTGCGTTTTGATGACTCGCATCCCACGCACCTCAGCAAAGCGATTCCGATCCTTCGCGAATTCGGCTTCAAAGGCACCTTCATGGTCAACCCTGGCCCCAAAGAACCCGGCATGCGGCAAAGCTACTCCTTTGAGACTCAACACGCCGAATGGGCGGCCGTGATGAAGCAGGGCGACATGGAACTGGCAAACCATTCCGCGCATCATCGCGGTGCCGAGGGGGATGAAGACATGGAACGCGAGATCGGCGGTGCTGCGGAAGCGATTTGGAAACTCAGGCCCGGCAAAAGCAAGCTCATGGCCCTAAACCTCGGCGGCGGCACGCGCTGGGCGACCACACGCACACTGCGCTACTACCTCGATAAGTATCATCAATTCGATGCTGCCAGCGGTTCGCTTGGCATGGATGACAGCTACGGTGGGCGTGTCGAAGCCTTTCGCAAAGCACTCGCCACTCATCTCGATCGCGGTCTCTGGTGCCGCATTCACTTCCACTACATCGGTGATGGTCTCAGCAGTAGCGAAGCGAACTTCCGCGCCGCACTCGACATCGCCAAACAAAATCAGGACAAGCTTTGGATCGCAAGCATGGCCGACATTCACAAATACCAGGCCGAGCGCAACTCAGCCCGAATCACCTTGCTGAAATCTGACGCGAAGAGCCTGACCTTCGAGTTGGAGTGTGCCACCAACGAGACGCTTTTCGATCAGCCGCTGACATTGGAAATCATCCCGCCCGAAGGTGCAAAGGCTGCAAGCATCGTGATTCGCGATGAGTCTGCTCAGCCCATCTCTACCACGACGAGCGCGAGTGGCCTCCGCTGTAGCGTGCCACCACGCAAGTGTATCTACAGCCTGTCCGTTGCGCCGTGAGAAGTTCCACTTCGCTGCTGCTGCGGCAAAGGTTGCCACGAACATGAGCAAGGCCTCTCCTCTAGCTTTCGTATGGCTTTCATGCGCTTTCTCCTCCTTGTTGGTTCGTTCCTGACCGTTCACGCCTGCCTCCTCGCCGCCGACCTCCCCAAGCTCGACTTTGGCACTGTGCGTGAGGAGCACCTCATGATCCCGATGCGCGATGGCAAGCGTTTGTCCGCCTATGTGTTCTTTCCTGCAGGCAATCAAAAGTGGCCCGCGATTTTCGAACAGCGCTACGCAGACATTTCGAGTGCGGGCTCACGCAAAGCCGCGGCAAAGTTTGCCGAAGGAGGCTTCGTCATCGCGCTAGTGAACTACCGCGGCACGCATCTGAGCGAGGGCGTTTACCGCGGCTATCGCGGCCTGCAGTGGGGCGAGCTTCGCGATGGTTATGACGTGTGCGAGTGGCTCGCCGCGCAGCCCTGGTGCACGGGCAAGATCGGCACCTATGGCGGATCGCAGGCTGGCTATGCGCAAAACTATCTCGCGGTGACCCAGCCGCCGCATCTCGTCGCGCAATACATGACAGACACCGGCTTGAGCCTATATCACGAAGGCTATCGCATCGGTGGCGCGACGAAGCCACAGCGCTTCATCAAGGGCGGCGCGGTGGCGCGCGACATCAAGGACAACGAAGCGATGCTGCGGGAGTGGGATAAGCACCCTGATTATGACGACTTTTGGAAGGACGAAGATGCGTCGCTGCACTTCGACAAGATGAACTACCCCTGCTTCACCATTGGCAGTTGGTTTGATTTCATGTGCCAGGGCAGCGTGGCGAGCTTCATCGGCCGCGATGAGAAAGGCGGATCAAATTCACGCGGGCAGCAGCAGCTCATCATCGGCCCCTCATCGTCAGGCAGGGCCGTGCGTTGATCGTCTG
>CAXNNN010000322.1:0-4846 GCA_964203095.1 Verrucomicrobiaceae bacterium
ATATTAGATGCCAATACAAAGCATTCACCGTTCCAGTTCACGACAGCTCTAAGGTGAAGAAAATAACACATCTGTGTCGCAACCGTGACACAGCGCCTATGACCCGACCCACGGTTGCAGTAGCCGTGCCTGCCCGCTATACCACATGCTATGCTCGACGACGCCTTGGAACGCTACCCCCTCATGCAGGTGCTGGATGATGGGCTGGGATGTACCCTTCGCCCCCTGACCTTGGCGGACGAGGCCGCGTTTATCAGTTTTCTCCACGTCGTGCCCGAGATCGAGCGCCTATTCATCAAACCACGACCGGGCTCCACCAACTTCCATCAAGAGTGGTTCCGCGACCTGGACTATGACCATGCCATCACTCTCGTAGCCATCGCGCATCATCACATCATTGGCACCATCACACTCCAGCAGCGACAGGGTGGGTGGAAGCGGCAGATCGGCCGCGTGCATACGCTGACCCATCCTGAATATCGCGATGTCGGCGTGAGCGGGATGTTGATCCACGAGGTGATCGAGGTGGCCCTCCACTCGGGCTTGCAGCGGCTGGAGGCTGAGTTCAACGGCGAGCGTTCCGCCGCGATCCACTGCTTCGAGATGGCGGGCTTCCGCGAGATGCTACGGATCAAAAATTACCTCAAAGATATGCAAGGCGGCGCGCACGATTGGGTCCTGCTCGGCATGGCCATCCGGCCTGACCCGGACTCCATGCCTGCGGGAGATTGAAGACAAGGGTTGTCATTCTCGCTCTGACTGTGCGTATAGAACTGAGCCTTTAGCACTCCACACTTTCCTTTCCTTTCCCATGACCCTCGTCGAACTGCGCCACGTCTCCAAATCCTATATCGAACCCGGCCAACAAACTGCCATGCCTGTGCTGCGAGACATCTCGCTCAGCATCGAAGTAGGCGAGTCAGTGGCCATCGTCGGCCCTTCCGGCTGCGGCAAGAGCACCCTGCTCAACATCCTGGGCACCCTCGACGAACCGACAGAGGGCGAGGTCATCTTCGACGGCGAATCCTTGGCCGGTGCCAGCACCCAAAAGATCAGCGAGCTACGCAGCACCAAGATCGGCTTCATCTTTCAGCTCCATCACCTACTGCCGCAGTGCACCGTGCTGGAGAATGTGCTGATCCCCACACTCGCGATCAAAGGCGGACCTAACCGCGAGGCACGAGCCAACGAGTTGCTCGACGCTGTCGGCCTTGGCCATCGCGCCACCTGGCGGCCCGCACAGCTTTCCGGCGGTGAACGTCAACGAGTGGCCGTCGTGCGTGCGTTGATCAATGAGCCCCGCCTCATCCTCGCCGATGAACCCACCGGCGCACTCGATGAATCCAACGCCGCCGCACTCACCGACCTACTGATCGACTTGCAAAAGAAGACCGGCGTGTCCTTGGTGCTCGTCACGCACCACCGCGCCCAAGCCGAATGCATGGGCCGCGTGCTGAGCATTCACGAGGGGAGGATTCAAGCGTGAGCGTGCTCGGCTACATCCTCACCAGCGCACGCTACTACGGCCGCGCGCATCTGGGATTGCTCTTCGGTGCCTTCCTCGCCTCGGCCATCTTGAGCGGCTCGCTGCTTGTGGGTGACTCGGTCAAAGCCAGTCTGAAACGCGTGGCGGAGCTGCGCCTGGCACAAGTGCAGTCCGGCATGATCGGCGGCGACCGCTGGTTCACGGAGAAGCTAGCGCAGGACGCCAAAGCCACGCCCTTGGTGCTGGCCATCGGCTCTGCCAGCGCCACCACGGGCAAGGCACGCGTGAATGCTGTGCAGGTGCTCGGCATCGACGACACGTTTTGGAAGCTCGGCCCGAGCGGCAAACCTGTCGCGCTGAAGTCCGGCGAGTTGGCTGTGAATGCCTCGCTAGCCATCAAGCTCGGCGTGAAAGTCGGCGACACCATCATCGTGCGCATGGAGAAGCCCAGCGCCCTCTCGCGCGATGCTCCCCTCTCCGGCAGCACGAACTCGGATGTCGCACTGCGCCGCACCATCTCGGCCATCGTGAGCGCGGATGACTTTGGTTCCTTCCAGCTCGCGGCCTCGCAGATCACACCTGACAGCGCCTTCCTGCCGCTGAAGGATTTGCAGGGCCAGATCGAGCAGGAGGACAAGGTGAACGCGATGCTCGCCGATTCCCGGTTGGAGGTTCCTGCTTCCCGGTTAGAAGACTTCGCGCTGAAGCTCAAGCAAGTGCAGGGCACCAAGAAGGAATGGGAGCTGAGCACGGATCGGGTGTTTGTAGATGATTCGTTAGCCGACAAGCTGCTGCCATCACTGCCCGAAGGCCACGGCGTGCTGACTTACTTGGTCAATGGCATCAGTTCTGCCACGGGCAAGACTCCGTATTCGATGGTGACCGCCACCCATCACTCATCACTAACCTCCAAAGACTCCGCCCTCATCAGCCAATGGCTAGCTGAGGACCATAACCTCAAGGTCGGCGATGCGTTCGAGATTCGCTACTTCATCGTCAGCATTGGGCGCGAGTTGAAGGAGCAAACGGCCAAGTTCATAGTCGCAGGCATCGTGCCCATGACCGATCCGATGGTGACCAAGGCCTGGACACCGGACTTCCCTGGCGTATCCGACGTGGACAACTGCGCCGACTGGGACCCTGGCTTCCCCATGGATAACAAGGCGATCCGTGACAAGGACGAGAAGTATTGGGACGACTACCGTGGCACGCCAAAGGTCTTCATCAGTCTGGAAACAGGGCAAAAGCTCTGGGGCAATCGCTTCGGCAAGCTCACCGCCCTTCGCTTCGCCGACAGCGGCCAACAAGAAGCAGCGCTACGCACGGAGATCACCAGCAAGCTAAAGCTCGCCGATATCGGCCTCGTCGTGCAGGACTTCCAAGGTCAGGCCAGTGCTGCTGCGAAGGGCAGCGTGGACTTCGGTGGCTTGTTCATTGGCTTGAGCCTGTTCCTGATCGCCGCCGCGCTGGTGTTCGCCGCGCTGCTGTTCCTCTTCATGATCGAACGTCGCGCACCACAGGTCGGCCTGCTCATGGCCCTGGGCTGGACTCCAAAACAAGTGCGCAAGACCCTTCTGCTGGAAGCCGGGGTCATCGCCTTTCTCGGCAGTGTGTTGGGATTGTTCGGCGGCGTGTTCTACACCAAGACCGCGCTGGCTGGGCTGAACGGCGACTGGAGCGGCGCGACCGTTGGCTTGCAGTTGGTCTTCGCCGCGCAGCCAGTCACGTTAATCATCGCTCTGGTGTCCTCGTTTTCGGTGTCGATGCTGACCTTGTGGTGGACCACGCGGAAGCTGTTCCTCACATCACCCACAGCGCTCATGTCCGGCGGCGACTGGGTAGGGCGCGCTGTGCCTAGCGCGCCGCGTCGAAGCGCACAGACTAGCAAAGCGGCTACAGACTCCGTGGGCTCAAGAGCTTCGACGACGGCGCTTGGGGGACCAAGCGCCCTACCTCAGCGTGCGCCGTGGCTTAGCCTATGGGTTATTGTTCCTTTGCTCGGTGCGATTACCCTCAGCATAGCCGGCAGCAAGGCCACGAATGCCCAAGCACTCGCTGGCATGTTCTTCGGTGCCGGAACCCTGCTCATGATCGCGGCGCTGTCCTTTGCCAAGGGCTGGATGCGCGACCAAGCCAACGGTCAAAGCCTCGCCCGCAGTGTGTGGCAGATCGGCGTGCGCAATGTGGTGCGCCGCCCCGGTCGCAGTCTGGCCGTGCTGGGCATGATGGCGGGCGGCATCTTCCTGGTCGCAGCCGTGAATGCTTTCCGCATCTCCGCTGGTGATCCCGCCGAACGCCAAAGCGGCACGGGCGGCTTTGCCGTGATCGGTGAGTCCTCGCTGCCGGTGTATGAAGACCTCAACAGCAAGGCCGGGCATGATGCCTTCAGCCTGGATGAGGAGGACATGAAGGACGTGTCCGTGGTGCCCTTCCGCGTGCGCCCTGGGGATGACGCAAGCTGCTTGAACCTGAACCGCGCTCAGAACCCACAGCTCACGGGCGTTAGCTTTGCGTCGTTAGCCAAGCGGAACGCCTTCACCTTTGCCAGCGGCTCCTGGGATGCACTGAGTGCTGAGTCATCCGAGGTGCTCGCCGTTGCCGATCAAGCCACCGCCATGTGGGGCCTGGGCAAGGGCGTGGGCGATGTGATCGAGTATGATGTCGGCAGCAAGAAGCTGCGGGTGAAGATCGCAGCGCTACTCGCGGGCTCGGTGCTGCAAGGCAAGATCATCATCGACGAGAAGGCATTCATCGACGCACTTCCCGATGTCGCGGGTTATCGCTTCTTCCTGATCGACGCGCCTACTGCGCGCGGTGAGGAAGTGAGCAGCACGCTCACACAGCAACTGGAGCAGCGAGGTCTCGCACTCGAATCCACCGCGAAGCGACTGAATGCATTCAACGCCGTGCAGAACACCTACATTGGCATCTTCACCGTGCTCGGAGGTCTGGGCGTGCTGCTCGGCACCGCGGGTATCGGCGTGCTCGTCGCGCGGCACGTGCTGGAGCGCAAAGGCGAACTGGGCCTGATGCAGGCCGTGGGCTTCACGCCCGGCGCACTGCGAAACATGGTCATCGGCGAGCACAGCGCACTCTTGCTCGGCGGTGTCGTCTTGGGTGTGCTCAGCGCTGCGCTCGCCGTGTGGCCGAATCTTCAACAGTCAGCTCAAGGCTTGCCCATCGGCTTCCTGGTGAAGCTGATCGTGGGCATCACCGCGTTCGGGTTGGCCGTGTGTGCCGTGGCTGCCGCGATGGCGCTGCGCGGACGCTTGGTGGATGCGGTGCGGAAGGAGTAGTCACGTTAGCAGTTCGAGCTTTAGCTCGTTTCCCCTGAGCGAGCTGAAGCTCGAACTACAAACC
>CAXNNN010000323.1:0-4842 GCA_964203095.1 Verrucomicrobiaceae bacterium
ATGAGGTCTTCGATGTCGCCATTCAGCGGCAGGGGCGGATGGTAGGCGATGGCGTGGCGAATGGGGGTGGGATAGGCGTAGTGGGCGGCGTAGCTGGCTCCTTCCAGGGCCCAATCGCGGGGGGTCATGATCTGCACCCGCGTCTGGGCTTCCCGCACGTTCTGGGGATTGGCGAGCAGTTCTTGGCTGCGGCGTTTGACGGCGTTCAGGTCCAGGCTGCGGCCGAGCAACTGATCCCAGAGGGCATGCAGGGCGATGGGCTGGCGCTGCAGGGGGTGGGTGCGGACTTTCACGCTGTTACCGCCTTTGTCGCCTTCTGGAAAATGGGCGCGGTCAAAGAGGGCGGCGCAGTGCAAGGGCTGGTGCAGATCGCCCACGAGGTGCAGGACCCAGCAGAGCTGCACGGCGCGCTCGTCGGCGGTCTGGCTGGGGTAGGTTTTGGCGATGCGGTCGAGGGCCTGCAGCACATTCAGGCGGGAGTCCAACATGCCGGGCTGCCAGGTGGCGCTGGTGTTGACGGTCATGCGCGCGCTCATGGCTTCCTGATCGGCGAGGGAGAGGAAGATGGGGAAGTTCACGTAGTGCCACTTGGGCCGATCGAAGGGGGTGTCGCGGGCCATGTCGGGCCAGACGGCGGCCTGGCAGAGGATCCACTGCGCGCGGTCGCTGGGTGGGCCATTGACGATGGGGGCGGGCATTTTGCTGGCGAAGTCGGGCCCGAACCGGGGATGGAAGGCGAGGGTCTCGACCACGCGCTGCCGGGCCTGGGGGGTGAGCAGCTGCCAGGCGATGTGGGCGATGAACTTGTGCCCGCCTTCGCTGAAGGCGTGGGCGCTGCCGGTGCACGCGCTGCTGATAGCCCAGAGGAGAAGTGCGAAGAGGAGGCGTGGATGCATGGGGTGAAGTGGGCGCAGGCTGCCGCAGCCTGAGGGCAGGGCAAGTGCCGGATGCGACACCTAGCGCTGGCGGTAGAGAATGCGATTCCTAGTTCTCGGAAGCGGCTATCATTTCCAGGAAGATGTCTTCCAGCTTGGCCCCCGGGCGCTCGAACTGGTTGCGCAGCTCGTCCATGGTGCCGAGGGCGATGAGCTTGCCCCGGTGCAGGATGCCGATGCGGTCGGCAAGATCCTCCGCGACGTTCAAGAGGTGCGTGGACATGAGGATGGTCATGCCGGGCTGCGGGCCTTGAGTTCCTGCTTCACGGTCTTGGCATGGACGGGGTCCAGGCCGACCATGGGCTCGTCAATGACGAAGACCTTCGGTTCATGCAGCAGGGCGGAGGCGATGGCGAGCCGCTGGCGGCTGCCGTGGCTGAGATTCTCGATGCGCTGCCCGGCGTGGCGGTGGAGGTCGAACTTGACGAAGATCTCGTGCGTTAAGGCCTCGGCCTAGGCGTGCTCCATCTGGTAGAGATCGGCGGTGAAGCACATGAACTTGTGCGGGGTCAGCTTCTCATAGAACATGGCCTCTTCGGGCACGTAGCCGAGCACGGGCTTGGCCGCGAGCGGGTCGTGCTGGATGTCGTGCCCGCAGATGCGCAGGCTGCCGCTGGTGGGGCTCATGAGCCCGGTGAGACTAGCTTGATGGCGGTGGTCTTGCCCGCGCCGTTGGGCCCGAGGAAGGCAAAGAACTCGCCTGGGGCGATGGTAAGATTCAGCCCCTGCAAGGCATGAAGATCGCCGTATTGCATGGTGAGGCCGGTGAGTTCGATCTTGGGAACAAGTTGATGGTAAAAAGTGGATGGCTGATAGACGAACAGCCCCTCTGGCTATCAACCATCAACTCTCATCTATCAACTCAGCGATCCAGTCCCTCCAGCAGCGGATCAATCAACACGAGTCCGCGTGGTAGGGAATTGAGAATTGAGAATTGAGAATTGACCAGCAGCGGATCAATCAACACGAGTCCGCGTGGTAGGTCGATGCGGGCTATCTCGCCTGCTTCGGTGTAGTGGGCTTTGGCTTGGTAGAGACTGAACAACGAAAGGGTGAGGGTGTAGCCTTTGCGGGGCTTGCCGGCGATGCTAAGGCGGGACTCGTTGGCCTTCACGTGGATGGCGTATTCAGCGACAGCTTCTGATTGCCGAGGAAGCCGGGCACTAGCCTGGTGAAGCCGCTGGTGATCCCCTGCTCCGTCTTGGCCTGATCTGGCACAGCCTAGCTGTCCATGATCTATTTGCCCGCTCGCCGGACCTCGATGGTGGGTCTTTCGTCGCCGCGCTTCCAGGAGATGAAGACATGGGTGGCGGTGACACGCGCGGCGAGGGAGAGCTTGTCCCAGGTTTGGTCATTGGCCAGGTTCCCTTCAAAGCGCCTGGCGATGTTCGAGTTCGGCGTGCCGGTGGCTGCGCCGTCGATCATGCCACCCGCCTGCCACGCATAGCCATTGGGCTTGGGCTCCAGCGGCTCGCGCCATTCGGTGATGGTGAGATCGGCGTGGCCGATCTTCGCCTTGTCATGCAGCAGTTGCAGGGTCTTGCGCGTGGGCTAGCGGTTCTGCACCACGCGGTGTAGCACGGCATTCACCGGCACCTCGGCTAGCTCGCCATTGTCAGGGAAGTAGGTGTGCTGGACCAGCAAGGTCGTCATGATGCTCCAGAAGAGGAGGATCAAAACGGTGACCGATTTCCAAAGCATGATGACGCGGGGCTACTCGCGCTCCTCGCGCAGTTTCGCCGCCTCGCGCTTCAGGATACGACCGACGCGATGCTTGGCGAGGTAGACCTGCGCTGCATTCACTCCCAGCTCCTCCTTCACCTTCTCGGGGCTCCACCCCTTGAGCACGTAGCAGGAGAAAATCTGGAACTGGCGGGGCGACACCAGCGCCCGCACGCGACGCAGGGCTAGCTCCATGATCTGGTCGTGCCACTCCTTGTCCCACAGCTTCTCCAATTCCACGCCTTTGGGGTCTTCGAAGCGCTCGATGGGCGCGGTGCGCGGGCCGTCTTCCTCGTTGTTCTGAATGCTGATCTCGCGATACCACGTCTTCTTGCGCCGACGGAACTGATCAAGGATGCGCCAGCGCGCTTGGTTGAGGAGAAAGCTTTTGAAGCTGCCGCGGCTGGTGTCGAACTTGGTCTTCTGCAGGTTCTTCGCCACGCCGATGAAGGTCTCCTGCACCACGTCGCTAGCCTCGTCATCCGTCAGGCCTGCCTTGCGTGCGACGTGCCAGACGAAGCCCGAATAGGTGCGGTAAAAAACATCCCAGCTGGACCAGTCAGACCAGTTGTCCAGCTTCTCAATGAGGGTCTTCCTCGTCGGCGGGGAGCCGGAGGTGACCTTCTGGATGTTTTCATCCACCACTTTAGCAATGACGTCTTCCACAGCCATGAGTGTAACGGAAGCCCTGGGGGCGAGCAATGGGTTTCTGAAGGTCTGTCGAGTTGAGCGTGGGGCTCGGCTTCCGCCCTGGAAGACTATGCCTGACGACCGCAGCAAGCTTTATACTTCTTGCCACTGCCACAGGGGCAAGGGTCATTGCGACCGACCTTGGGCAGGTCCTTTTTCATGCTGGGCAGCATGATGCGTGGGCCTTTCGGCTGGGGCGGTTCGTCATTGGAAGATTCCGCCGCAGCACTGCTGGAGGATGAAGTCTCGGTGGCGGTGCCAGGGGCGATACGCTGTGCAGCGACCTGGGCCAGGAACTGCTCGAAGGCCTGGAGCTGCGACATGCCACGGAAGAGATTGTTGAGCACCTCGTTGCTGATGCTGCGCATCAACTCTGCGAAGATGTTGTAGGCTTCGATTTTGAACTCGACCAGCGGGTCCTTCTGCCCATGCGTGCGCAGGCCGACACCTTCCTTCAAGGCATCCAACGCATACAAGTGCTGCTGCCAGAGACGGTCGATGGCATTCAGGAGGATCATGCGCTCCAGGTCCTGCACGGCCTCGGGGTTGCCGTCCTTGGTCTTCAGGTCGTAGGACTTCTGCACGCGCTCGATGAAGAGCTTGCAGACGTCTTCATAGCTCTTGGTTTCCAGAGCGGCCTCGGTGGCCGAGATGCCGACCGGGAAGGTCACATTGACCCAGTTCAACAGGGCACTGAAATCGGTGGAACCGTCGGTCTTGCCGTCTTCTGGGATATACTCGGCGACCTTCTCACGAATCCCCTTCTCCACAGCTTCGTCGATGAGCACGCGGGTGTCATTGCTGTCGAGCACGTCATTGCGATACTCATAGACGACCTCGCGCTGCTGATTCATCACATCGTCATACTCCAGCACGCGCTTGCGCCAGACGTAGTGCTGCTGCTCCACGCGCTTCTGGGCGGTTTCGACGGAACGGTTCAGCCACGGGTGCTGAAGCTCTTCGCCCTCGGCCATGCCGAAGCGTTCCATGATCTTGGTCATGCGATCGGCGGCACCAAAGCGGCGCATGAGATCATCTTCAAAGCTGAGGAAGAACTTGCTCTCGCCCGGATCGCCCTGACGTGCGCAACGTCCGCGCAACTGGCGGTCCACGCGACGCGATTCATGGCGCTCGGTGGCGAGCACCATGAGGCCGCCGAGATCGGCGACACCTTCGCCGAGTTTGATGTCGGTGCCACGACCGGCCATGTTGGTAGAAATGGTGACGGCACCGCGCTGACCTGCGCGCTGCACGATCTCGGCCTCCTGACGGTGATATTTCGCATTCAGCACGGCGTGCGGAATCTTTTGCAGCTTTAACATGCGAGAAACAGTCTCCGATGCTTCCACGCTGGCAGTGCCGACGAGGATGGGCTGGCCTTTGGCGTGCCGCTCACGAATGGTCTCGATGACCGCATTGTATTTCTCGCGCCGTGTCTTGTAGATGCTGTCGTTCTGATCCACACGCTTGACGATGCGGTTGGTCGGAATGGGCA
>CAXNNN010000324.1:0-4840 GCA_964203095.1 Verrucomicrobiaceae bacterium
CGTAAATCCTGGAACTTTAATTTGGCAAAGAGTCGTTCTGCCTCCTTTGCCGCATCCTTAGGCGAGAGATTGCGTTTTAGCCATGCCACAGCCGGAGTTCCCCTTTGATGGTGTCATCGAAACCTCCACGCTGACGAATGACTCAGATCGTGGCACCGGTCGGCATGTGGTTTACCTCACCAAATACTTGCAACGCACGGACCCACGATTCCGCGAGGATGAGACGCAGCTCACGAAGACATGGTGGGCTTCGTTGAAGACCATGTTCCCCGGTTTGAGCGACGAACACCTGGAGTCTTACTTCGTCTTCCGCACCCCGTTTGTGGAGCCACTCTACACCCGTGGCTACCTGAACCAACGCCCACCAGAGGTGCTCGTGCCGGTCAAGGCCTTCCTCTGCTCCGCCGCGCAAGTGTTTCCCAATGTGACCTCATGGAACGGCAATGTCACGCAGTCTGAGAAGACGCTGGCGACCAGGACGGGTGCGCTTGCATCGTAGCTTCGACTAGCAGTCGAAGTCCCACGCTAAGCGCACTTCGGACACAGCCCGAAGAACATCAGCTCGTGATAGAGCTGCGTGAACTTCGACTTCTTAGCGATCTCGTCTTCCAGTTCTCCGACCGGGCACTCGATGTGCAGGCGGTCAATGCTGCCGCAGGCGGTGCACACGAGGTAATCGTTGTGCTCACCGGGGAAGATCATGGTGTAATACGCTGCCCGGTCGTGCAGGCCGAGCCGACGAATCACGCCCAGCTTTTCGAGCTTGGTCAGCAACCGATACACCGTCGCGCGATCCGCCTGACTACTCAAGTTCTTCGACTCGGCGATGTCCGCCAACGTCAGCGGCTTGTTAGACTCAATCAGTATCCGTAGCACATCCTCCAGCGCCTTGGTCATGCGCAGGCCACGCTCACGCGAGCGATCCAGCGCCTGACAGAGCAGGCACTCGGGATCGCGGCTTGTCTTGGTGTGAACGTGATGCTTGGCCATGCGAACTTATTTCAGCTCCTTGATGTGCAGGTTGCGAAACTTGTAGGTCTGGCCTTTTTCGCCGTGATGCTGGATGGCAATCGGGCCGCTAGCGTCTTTGTCGTCCTCGATGTCGGTGGTGACTACGCCATTGACCTCGATCTTGATCTTCTTGCCCTGGCAGGTGATGCGGTAGGTGTTCCAGTCGTTGCGCTTGAAGGCCTCGCCAGCACGGGCGCGGAAGGCGGCTTCGCTTTCCTTGTTGCCCTTGATGGGGCTGACGAACCACATGCGGCGGCCTTCGTCATAAAGACCACCGGACCACTTGCGATTGGCATCGCCATCGACCTCGGCCTGATAGCCCCAGACCTTGTTCGGCTGCACGAGGCCACGGAAGATGAAGCCACTGTTGGCCTTGCCTTCGGGGATAAACACGTCGCCTTCGAACACGAAGTCGCTGTAGCTCTTCTCAGTGATGACGAAGAACTTCTTCTCACCGGTGAGGTGAATCTCGCCGTCCTTCACTTCAATGGTGCCCCACTCATACGGGTTCTTCCAGCCGGTCATGGTCTTGCCATCGAACAAAGAAACGAAGCCGTCGGCAGCGGCCTTGTCCTGGGCCAGGGCGGTCATGGAAGCGGCGCAAAGCAGCGTGGTGAAAAAAGTGCGTGTTGTCATAAGGGATGGAGAGTCTGCCGTGCGGTTCTGGATTGCTCAAGACGAATCCGCATCAGGCAATGACACTACTCACCCTAATGCAATTGTTTTGCATTTCATGACTTGACGCTCCTGCAATTTGGTTGCGATAGTCTGGCCACCATGTCTCACCGTCTCTCCCTGGCGCTTGCAGCCGCCTTGATCGTTCCAGTTGTCGCTGCAGCTGGAGATGCCTCTGCCAAGAACCTAGCCCCTGCTGCGGCCACTCATTCCCACAGACCGAACTGGCTCACGGGTGAAGGCGTGTCGCTCGGCGGTGTGCTGTTCCCGCACATCCATTTCAATTCAGTCTATGGCGGCACCACAGCGGATGAGCTGCCCGAGATCGGCCATCATGATCCACGCGAAGACGGCTGGACGATCCAGGGTTTCGAGTTCGGCAGTTCCGTTCGCTGGAGTGATTGGTTCGAGGGCTACGGCAATCTTCACCTCTACTACGACAATGAGGCCGAGGAGTGGAACCATGAGTTCGAGGAGTGGTTCGGCAAGATCAAGAACCTGCCCGGTGGCTTCGATCTGCGCGGTGGTCGCTACCTCAACCGTTTCGGCTTTCAGAACAGCACCCATCTGCACGGCTGGGACTTCGTGGACAGTAGCTTGGTCAATGGTCGCTTCCTCGGCGATGATGGCCTCTACACCATCGGTGGCGAGGTCAGCTGGAAACTGCCAGTCCCCTGGACATCGGAGCTGGATGTGAGCGTGGGCGTAGTGCCGGATCGCGAAGGGCACGAGCACAGCGAGGAAAAGGAAGAGCACCTCTATGAAGCGGAGGGCGCGCTGTTTGATGACACCATCGTGACTGCCAACTGGACCAACCAGTTCGACTACAATGACTTCCACCAACTCCGTGCCGGTCTCTCCGGTGCCTGGGGTGACAACGTCTGGGGCCGCACCAATCAGGTCTATGGCGTGCACTTCCAATATGAATGGCGTGAGAACGGCTATGAAGCAGGCGGCCGCTACTTCCGCTGGCGCACGGAGCTGATGCTGCGCAAGTTTGGCGCGGTGAGCGGTCATCTGCCTGGTGAGGAAGAAGAGGCGCATGAGCACGAAGCCGAAGAACACGCGCATCACGAAGACGAGCACGATCACAAGCATGCTGAGGAAGAGGAGCACGAGGAAGAAGTGCGCTGCGCTGAACTGGACGAAGTGGGCCTCTACACCGCGCTGACCTACGGCTTCGACAACGGCCTGGAATTCGGCCTGCGTGGCGAGTATGTGGGCGGCATTGCTGATGCTAGTCTGGATGAACGCTATCGCCTCAGCCCTGCCATCACGTATTATCTGAACCGTTCCCGCACCTTCTACGTCCGGACCCAATACAACTACGACCACAGCAATGATTTCGGCAGCGAGCACAGCGTCTGGGCTCAGTTCGGCATCAACTGGGGTGGCCCACACGTTCGCTAACACCTCCATTCCACATCATGAAACAGATCCTCACCGCTTTTCTCTTCGCGTTCTGCGCCAGCCTTGGCTCGGCGCAAACACTCAAGGTCGGCTCCCTGCATCCACTGATCGGTGATCTGGCCCGTCAGGTCGGTGGGGATCGAGTTGCCATCGTCGATGTCTTGAAGCCCGGCAGTGACATGCACCACTTCGAGCCCACGGCCAAGGACGTGGCCTCGCTCAAGGGCGTGTCGCTCGTGCTCGCCTCAGGCAAGCATTTGGAAAACTACCTGGACAACCTGCGCGACAGCCTCGGCGGCGTGCCTGTGGTCGAAGTCGGCCGCACCATTCCATCGATCAAGATCGACGCGAACTCCGAGCTGTTCATGTGCTGCCCGGCACACTCGGCGGGTGGCATCGACCCCCACTGGTGGCACAGCGCGGAGAATATGCAGCGCGCAGCGCGTGTGATCGCAGAGGAGTTAACGAAGCTCGACCCTGCGGGCAAAGACGTCTTCAAAGCCAATGCTGACACCGCCCGCCAGCGCCTGGCCGCCGTCAAGGCGTGGGCACAGCAGCAGATCGCTATCATCCCGCGCAGTGATCGCAAGCTGGTCACGGCCCACGCGGCTTATGGCTACTTCTGCAAGGAGTTCGGCTTCAAGAGCCTGCCCATTCTCGGCTTGGGGCGTGAAGACGAAGCCTCGGCCCAGCACATCGCGGCGGCCGTGACCGCCATTCGTGAAAACAAGATCCGCGCTGCCTTTCCTGAGGACCAAGCCAATCCGAAGATCCTGAAAGAGATCGTGCGTGAGACCGGCTTGAAGCTCGGCAATGCTCTGGTGGCCGATGGCACCGCGCCCGACGCACACACCTTTGAGACCATGCTGCGGCACAATGTCGAAGCAATCGTTGCGGCTTTGAAACCGTGAGATCACGGTCTTGAGTGTTGGGTATTTAGTTCTTGGTTCAGAGAGCTTCGGCACTCAACACTTATCCCCCAATACTGGCACCCCTTCCCCATGCGCGGCTCTCCTCCACTGCAACTTGCTCTGCTGCTGCTCAGCTTCATTGGCTTAGCGATCCCTTTGGTGCAGCTGACCTCGGCGCGTGAAACCGTAGCCGCCCCCGTGGCCACGATCGCCGTCGAAGGCAAGGCATGGCCCGTGACACTGCGCCTTCGTTTCGCGCATCAACCGACCAAGCTAACCCTAGAACTCAATGGCCAGCCGCTGCTCGCGGACGCCGATGTGACGCAGTCTCCCATCGAAGTCACCACCAACCTGAGCATCCCCAAGGACGGCATTGATCTTCAGTTGAATGCCGAGTGGCCCACAGGCACGCCTGACACAGCGGTGACTCTTGATGTCGAGCCCGATGGCCTGGACTCCCAATCGCAAACGCGCTGGAGCGTGGGTCCACACCTGGAAGAAATCATCCCGTTCCTCTGGAAGCCATGAGCCATTCCCACGATCACACCCACTGCGATCACGAGCACAAGCATGATCACGTCTGCTGGGGCGGTGGCCATGAGCATAGCCAGCATCATCGGTTGGAGGTGCACGACCTCAGCGTGAGCTATCGCGAGGTGCTGGCACTTGATGACATCGACTTTCAAACCGAGTGCGGCCGCAGCATCGCCCTGATCGGTCCCAACGGCGCGGGCAAGAGCACCTTGCTCAAATCGTTAGCCGGCCTGATCAAGCCCGACCACGGCGTCATTCGCTGGCGTGGCAAGCCGCTAACCAAGAGCAGTCACGAGATC
>CAXNNN010000325.1:0-4834 GCA_964203095.1 Verrucomicrobiaceae bacterium
TTCTTTCTCCCGCGCGGCACGCTGCTGTTCAAGCTGAAGCAGTTCAACACAGGCGACGCGCAGTTGTTGCTCTCCACGCGCGAACCCATTTGGCAAGGCACAGTGCTCGCGTTGGTCGATGATGAATCCAACAACCTCGGCGAAACCATCGCAGCCGTGCTTCAGTTGCAGAAGCGCGCCCTGCTCATCGGTGCCCCCACACGCGGTGCCACCGTGTGCTACGACTCCATGCCGCTCGATCCCGGCTGGCGTCTGCGCTACGCCCATGCCGAGATGCTGCTACCCGATGACAGCTCAGTCTTTCGCAAAGGCGTGCAGCCTGGCTTCAGCATCGACTTCAACAGCCGACAGAAGCATGAAATCTTCAGCCACAGTCGCCATGACTCGCTGAAGCCGTATGTCTTCGAGCAAGCCCGCCCACGCTACAACGAAGCCGCGCTGGTCGCAGGCACCAATCCTGAACTGGACGACTATATCAAGCGCAGCAGCGGGGAAGAGCTTAGCTATGACAAGACCAGCCTGCACGACGCCGTGGTGCAGCGCGCCATCGACCTCTTAATGAGCAGCGATCACTTCTCCGCCGCCACGCTGTCCTGGAAAGCCAAGCCCACAACCGACGAACTGCCCACAGCCGTGAAAGCCGTGCCCGTTCAGCCATGAAGCGCTTCACCGAAATCATTGAGCGAATTGAAAGCACCGTTACCATTACCGAGGTGCTCAGCGATGGCTCGTTTCATGCCACTCTCCCGAATGGTAAAGTGATCCTCCTTTACCGCCGCCGTCAAAGCCCGACTCGCGAAATGTCCGTCGGCGATCAAGCCGTCACCAGCTTGTCAGTCCAGGACTTTTCTTGTGGGGAGTGGGTCAGGTAGTTCTCTCTTACAACCTCCGCAACCCATCCTCCGTCATTGGCGTTGGAATCGCTTCATCGACCTCGTTGATGCGTTCCAGCGTCGCGTCATCGAGGATCAAATCGCAGGCTTTCAGGTTCTCTTCGAGCTGAGCCATGGTCGAGGCACCAATGATCGTGCTGGCCACGAAGTCATGCTGGCGGCTCCACGCGACGGACAGGGCCGCCACGGTCACTCCGATGTCCTGGGCGATGGCTTGAAGGCGCTTCGTCGTCTCCAATGTGCGCTCATTCACGAAACGCGTCGCCATGCGCTTCTGGCGTTCGTTGCCGTTGTCCAGGTAGCTGGTGAAACGGGCACCTTGAGGTAGAACGGCGGCGTTGTATTTGCCGGTCAGCACCCCACCACCCAGGGGCGAATACGGTAGCAGGCTCACACCTTCCTTGCGGCACACCTGGGCCAGTTCGCTCTCGCAGCGGCGATTGATCAGCGAGAAGTTGTTCTGCACCGTGTCGAAGCGTTGCAGCCCTTGTTTCTCGGCCTCCCACAGGTTCTTCATCAGGCCCCAGCTTGTTTCATTGCTCGCACCGATGGCGCGCACCTTGCCTTGCTGAACAAGTTCGGTCAGCGCCTCCAGAATGTCTTCCTGACGTGCGCCATGATCGGGCCAATGCGTTTGATACAGGTCGATGTAGTCCGTCTGCAAACGCCGCAGGCTGTCCTCACAGGCCCGCATGATTTGATGCCGGTCCAAGGCCGTGAAGCCGTTGCGCACGGGCGGACGAAACCATCCGTGACCCGGCCCTGTCACCTTGGTCGCCAGAACGATCTCGCCGCGCGGCTTGCCCTCCAACCAACGCCCCATGATCTCCTCCGTGATGCCAAACTTCTCTGCGCTAGGCGGCACTGGATACATCTCCGCCGTGTCGAAGAAGTCGATGCCTGCGTCCACCGCGCGATCCATCATGGCGAAGGACGCCGCCTCATCGGCCTGCAACCCAAAGGTCATGGTGCCCATGCAAATGTCCGTCACCACCAGCCCACTGCGTCCAAGTCTTCTGCGAGTCATAAGACCGCTATGGTAGAAAGGCGTCAGGTAACTGGCAAGTCCAGCCCCTGCCCATTTCGCTTCCACAAAGATACTCCGCACAGCCGCTGCTACACCTGCTCTGAGGTCTGGTTGGAGCCCCTTGATCGCCTCTGAGTCCACCGTGGTGGCCGCTGCGGCAGGTGCCGCCGCTTCCGGCTTGGCAGGCTCAACCGCAGTGTTCTTTGCCACCTCATCCAGTTTGGTGATGATGGTGCCGAGCTTCGAATCCATCCTCTGCAATGGCAGAGCGGCAGACTCTTGCGCCTCCAGCGTGGGCGACGCGATGGAGAGCAGCAAACCAAGCCAAGTCAGGATCAAGGCGAGAGTTCGGGTCAAGGGAAAAGGGGGCGTAAAAGGTTAGAGGTGTTGTCCCGCAAGGTCATTCTCCAGATCCATGAGAAGCTGGCGGCGTTTGGACACATGCTCGATGCAGCTCATGGCAAGTTTCCTCACCGCTGTCTGTGGCAGGCGGTAAGGGTCATCGATCTTGCTGTCTGTCACTGTGCGAGCGATCAGATTGGAGGCTTGAGCCCGGCCCATGACCTTGCCCAATGTGCGCTTAACGACACCGCGCACAGCACCCCAGTTATTGGCCATCGGCTCACTATTTGCCGTGATCGCCTGCACTGTGCGCGAGCGCGTCACGATCATCTCTTCCACCCTGTCAGGTGTCTGAGCAATGAGCTTGGCCTGACCCGATTCAGACGCCAGGTAGACCGCGAAGTCACGTAACAAGCCTGCCCCCGCACCGGCAAACCAATCGACATCCGCGCACCCCATGAGGAAGAAAACCAGCGCCGAGTGCCCTTGCACCAGCACAAGCAGCACGCCGCCATCAAACTGGAAATACACAGACCAAATGCGGCGCCTGACTTGCTGATAGCCACCCACAGTCAGTGGGGCGGGTCGCGGGAATCGATTTTCAATCTCAGATCCCGAGGGAGAGATGATACGTGTGGATTCAGATATGGCTATAGTCACCACATAGAGTGAGCAACAAGCATAAAATACCATAGGTTTTAAAAGTCATCTACTCTGACTAACCCATCACGTTCGCTCCCAAGCCTCACTTTCGTTTCACTTCATTCCTTGGTGCCGCGCCTTCCATCGGGCGGCGAGATGGGAAAGAGTGCCGCAGCTTGAGTTATGCAGATAATCGATGCGCGAGATGATCTGATGGAGCAATCGCTTCATGTCAGGGGTCATCGTCGGCTCCTCCCCAATCAGCGGAATGAGCGCCGCCTCACCCGCTTCACGGGTCAGGTGCCAGATTTCCCAATGGGCACCCCAGTGGGGCTTCATGTAGCTTTTTTGATCCCTCCACACCTCCACGTGCCGCCAGTCATGCCGCAACATCAACATCTCCTCAGGGCTCCTCTTGGCGGATGCTCTTCAGATTGCAGACTAACCCCTACAACGCCGATCAAACTGCTCGATGCCCAGGCCTCCAGATCCAGATTAAGACCCAATATGCTTAGGTGCGCTGCAAGACTGTGCCCGAAGCCCCTTTGCCTAACAAGGCTTTTGATCCGTCAGATGGGGCGCGATACTCAAGCCACCAGCGTATGCACCACACTGGCCACATCCTGAAAATCGGACACACATAGCCACGGCTTGTGCTCCATGAGTTGCTCCGAAGAGAATGCTCCGGTGGCTACCGCGAGACCACGTGCCCCACAAGCGTGGGCGCATGCCACATCCTTCGGCGTGTCACCAATGATGATCACATCATCCACATCGAATGTGCGGGCACGCGCAGCTGCCATGCGTTGAATTGCAATCGGGCCGAGCAAATTACGGTCTTCGGCATCATCGCCAAAGGCACCTTCAGTGAAGTGATGTTCAATGGCGAAGCGTTGGAGTTTGAACTGCGCACCGCGACGCAGGTTGCCAGTGAGCAGGCCCAGATGAACGTGCGAATGCTGGGCGAGTTCACCCAGCAACCGCTCGACCGCCGGCAGCAGGCGACCAGCAAAGGCCTCGCCATTCAGGCGTCGGTGGAGGTGCGCCAAATAGCACTCGCGGTAAGCCTCGGCACGAGCCTCTTCCAGAGGCAGACCTACATCGGCGAAGAGCTTGCGCACCACGCCACCATCCGTGGCTCCGGCGAGGTCTAATGGCGGCAACTGGTCACGGCGCACACCAAAGACCTCTTCGGCAGCATCTAGCAGCGCGCCAGAACCCGAACCCCGGGTGTCTAGCAGCGTGCCATCAATATCGAAAAGCAACAGCCGGTGACGCATCACTTCGCAGCGGTATCGGTCGATGCTACTGATGCAGGCGTCTCAGCTTCGCGATCGTCGTGATCGTCGTCGTCATGATGATCCTCGTCGTGATTCACCGTCGAAGCATGGGCGATGTTCTTGGACTCATGCTCGTTGCCTGCCACGCGGAACTTGCGCACACGCTGACGCTCAGGAATGGGCGAGAGCTGCATGTTGATGTTTCGCCCAGCCTGCTTCGGCTCCATGTCCGTGTTCGAAACGCCCACAAGGTCGTTCTTGATCTTCTTGGCCAAGATGTGGCCCAGTTCCTGGTGCGCCATCTGGCGACCGCGGAACTGCAACTGCACACGCACCTTGTGACCGTCAAAAAGGAAGTCCTCAGCGTGCGTGATCTTGATAAGGTAGTCGTGCGGGTCGATCCCGATACGGAACTTCATCTCTTTCAGCTTGCTTGCCTTGTGCTGCTTATGAGCTTCCTTCTTGTGCTTCTCCAGCATGTATTTGTATTTGCCGTAATCGACGATCTTGCACACTGGCGGATCGACGTTGGCGGAGATCTCCACCAAATCCATACCCTGCTCCTTGGCCAAACGAATAGCCTGCGGAGTGGCGATCACGCCTAGCTGTTTCCCGCTCGCACCATCAATGACTCGCACACGAGGCGAACG
>CAXNNN010000326.1:0-4826 GCA_964203095.1 Verrucomicrobiaceae bacterium
GCAAGCGCCTAGCGACCCGTCCCCTCAGAAGGCCAGCGATATGGCACAGCGCGCCATCGTTCGCTTTTTCCTAGGCTAGAGGAGATGGATCGGCTTAGATCACCTAAAATCATTCGTTGCGATATGGTTCACAAAATCAACGCTGTGCTGACTGGCTTGCTGGCATTTCTTTATCTACCGACGTCGGAAGGTTTCTGGAACCAGCTACGAACCTATTTCTGGGAGCTAGCCACGGCGGTGGTCGTCTGGCACGACCTCCAAATGTCTCCCAGTGAGCATGGTCCACGAGGCAAGATCCGCTTCCAAATTGAAGGCCTCTCACCGTCCCAGGAGTTCTCGGACAGTCTCGACGAGAAGTTCTTTTTCAACACACCTGAGAACACCAGGGACTTCATCAGCCGACATGCACCAGGAACCAAGCACCAGGTGTATCTGTCATCCGATCACAGACAGGCCTCATTTGGTCACTTCCCACGTGAATATGAATCCCGTGTTTTCGTGAGTGGTAGCGGCTACCTGCTCTTGTCGCTGCTATTCCTATTCCGGTGGCGCAAAGAGTATCAGAAGGATCGCGACGCGAAGCGTGAGCAAGCCTTATCAAATGCCCACAGCGGACCCTTGCCTCTCACGATTCACAGCAAAGCACTGGACACCCAGTATCAGCGCGAACGCTGGAAAGTGATCGATGAGGAGCGCCCGTTTCCGAGCAACGAGCACGCGACGGTTGCCACGTTGTTCCGCTGCTACCCACGCATGATGGCCGATGCTAGCCATACAAAGACCTGCGCCGAATGCACCGAGATCAGCAAGCTGATGGCGGAACCGCAGTTGCAATCCGCCTTGCGCGACCACTATCGACAGACGCCCTGGCATCAGCAGAGCCAGACGGCGAATGTAATGCGCCAGCCTTTGTCGGAGCTTTGCGGCGAGGTCTTGTAAAACCTAGCCGCAGGCCCTCACACAACGATTGCCCAAATCGTCTTCAAGTAGCGGCCTTCCGGGCAGTTCGACATGACGGGATGGTCCATACCTGCGCCGGTGCGGTCGATGATCTGCAGCTTGCGCTTGTTGCGATGCGCCGCTCGGCAGACGATTTCCTCGAATTCCTCAGCGCTCAGCAACCCGGAGCAGGAGCAGGTGACGAACAACCCGCCGCGCTCAACGAGCTGGATGGCGATGGCGTTGAGATCGAAATATTTGTTCCGCCCCTTTTCAGCGTCCTCGCCTTCACGCGAGTGCATGAACTTCGGCGGATCGAGCACCACGGCCTGCCAGGTGCGGGCGTTGCCGATCATGGTGCGGCCCCAGGTGAAGGCATCGCAATGCGTCAGGTCCAGGCGTGTGCGGTTGATGTTCGCATTCGTCTTCGCCACTTCGATGGCCTTCTCATCCAGGTCCACGGCGGTCACGTCGTCGCACTTGCCGATCAGCTTCGCAGCCAAAGAAAATCCGCCCGTGTAGCAGCACATGTCGAGCACCGTCTTGCCAGCGGCCAGCTCGCCGAAGCGCTTCCGATTGTCGCGCTGGTCGCAGAAAAAGCCGGTCTTGTGTCCGTCGGCGAAGCCCACATGGAACTGCATTCCGTTCTCCATGATGCGCACACTCTCGGGAGCCGGATCATCAATCTCCGGCACGTCGGCACGTCTCATGCCTTCCATGTTGCCGATCTCGGGATCGACATGAATCAGGTGCTGCGTGGTGCCCAGTGCGGCATGCATGGTCGGCAGCCAGCGGCGCAGACGCACCCAGACGGCCAGGGTCGTGACTTCAATCGACAGCACCTCGGCATATCGATCCACGGTCAGCCCAGGAATGCCGTCGCCGTCGCTGAACACGACGCGGTAGGCATTGGTGTAGCCATCCAGGTGCAGCGTGTCACGGCGCAGTTTGAGCGCGCGTTCGAGCCGCAGATCCAGGTCGGCCTCGGTCAGCGGGTCAGCACCGTGTTGCAGCACGCGCAGGGGCACCTTGGCCTTCGCATTCCACAGCCCCACGCCAAAGGGCTGTCCATCGCGGTCATACACATTCACCAAGTCCCCTGCCCCGATGTTGCGAGACATCGCCGCGATCATGTTGGGATACACCACCGGGTTGAAGGAGAAATACTTCATCTGCACCCAGGGCTGAGGCCAGTCGGCACTGCCCGGCGGTGCGAAGTCTGCACTCGGCAGACGCGGCGGCGGACGGAAAAAAGCAGGCCTGTCATCCCGATCCTGGCGGTAAGGCCGCTGCTCTCCGCGATCCGGTCCCGAACGGTAGGGGCGATCAGGGCGCGCAGGTCCATTGGGGCGATCAGGGCGGAAAGGGCGTGAGGGCGGCGGCATGAGAAGAGAAACCCGCAGACATACCACGCTGCACGACAGATTCCAGCGCGGCATATTGGCCAGCAAACAAAACAAGGTTGCCCGAGTATGGCAACCATGCCATACTCACAACACTATGAAGATGACCATGCACATCGACGAGGCTTTGTTGGCCGAAGTGATGGCCGCCACCGGGGCCGAAAGCAAAACCGCCGCCGTGGACGCTGCATTGCGGAAAGTCGCCCACAAGTTCCGAATGAGGGAGGTCTGGCGGAAGAACAAGTGGACGGCCGAAGATCTGGCCGAGGGATTAGATGCCGACATCGCGCTAGGCATCAAGCCCAACGAACCTTCGCTTGTAGCCGAACCCAAGCCAGCCCCCCCCACCTATGCAACGAAGTGTGCTCGTTGATTCCAGCGTCTTCATTCACAGGATGCGCAGACGGCTCGACCCTTTTGACGAGCTTTCCCAGTTCGACAGTCGGTATGAC
This sequence comes from Verrucomicrobiaceae bacterium, assembly GCA_964203095.1. Classification (GTDB taxonomy): domain Bacteria; phylum Verrucomicrobiota; class Verrucomicrobiia; order Verrucomicrobiales; family Verrucomicrobiaceae; genus JAEUHN01. The sequence goes on from CAXNNN010000326.1 coordinate 2,795, forward strand.
TTCTATTCCTGCGGAGTGGTGAAGATGGAGGTCTGCCGAGGTATCTCGATCCCTCGCATCTATGGTGAAGCCAAAGAGCGGTTCGAAGTCATGTTCTGGGTGCCCACCACCGATCAAGTCTGGGGCAAGGCGCTGGAGATTGCCTGGAGCCTCGCCCGCCAGGGCGTGATCATGCAACTGACCGATATAGTCATCGCGGCCTCCGCGCTCTCGGTCGATGCTGCCGTTTTCACACTAGACAGCGATTTCCACTACGTGCCTGATCTTCAAGTCATCAATGACTTGGGTTGATCAAACTTCGCGGCCCACGATTGCCCCACGCGCATCGTATGCCATCATGCACACCCCATGCCTGACTGGACCGCCATTCGCCACGATTTCCCCATCCTGAATCAGGACGTCCAAGGCCATCCACTGATCTATTTTGACAACGCCGCCACTTCGCAAAAGCCGCGCCAGGTCATCGACGCGCTGGTTCGCTATTATGAACGCGACAACGCCAACGTGCATCGCGGCCTGCATGAGCTGAGCAACCGCGCCACCGATGGCTATGAGGAATCGCGCCGCAAGGTCGCGCGCTTCCTGAATGCGACCGAGGAAGAGATCATCTTCACCCGTGGTGCCACGGAAGGCATCAACCTCGTGGCCCAGAGCTGGGGCCGCGCGAACCTGAATCCGGGCGATGTGATCCTGCTCACTGAGATGGAGCACCACAGCAATTTGGTGCCCTGGCAATTGGTCGCTGCACAGACCGGAGCGGAGCTAAAGCATGTGCCCGTGACTGACGAAGGCATTCTCGACCTCGACGCGTTCAACAACCTACTCACCGAACAGGTGAAGCTGTTCGCTTTCGTCCATGTATCGAACTCACTCGGCACCATCAACCCTGCCCAACAGCTCATTGCCCAAGCCCATGCCGTGGGTGCGAAGGTCCTGCTTGATGGGGCCCAGAGCGCTGGCCACATGCCCGTCGATGTGATGGATCTCGACTGCGACTTCTACGTGCTCAGCGGGCACAAGATGTGTGCGCCCACAGGTATCGGAGCGCTGTATGTGCGCGGCAGCGTGCTCGCTGACATGCCGCCATGGCAGGGTGGTGGCGAGATGATTGTGCGCGTGCAGTTCAGCAGCAGCACCTTCAAGGAAGGCCCCGCACGGTTCGAGGCAGGCACGCCGGACATCTCAGGAGCCATCGTGCTCGGCACGGCCATTGATTACCTGGAGAGCATCGGACGTGAAGCCATCGCTGCCCATGATGCTGACCTCACCCAGCACGCGCTGGCCCGCATGAGCGAGATCGAGGGCATCCGCATCTTCGGCCCCAAGACTGAGCGTGGGGCACTCGTCGCGTTTGCCCTGGAAGGCGCGCACCCGCACGATCTCACCACCTTCGCCAATACGCAGGGCCTAGCTTTGCGTGGGGGTCATCACTGCACGCAGCCGCTGATGCGGAAATTCAAGGTGCCGAGCACCAGCCGCGCGAGCTTCTATTTTTACAACACCAAGGATGAGATTGATCGGATGATTGACATCCTGCAAGACGCCCGAAAATTCTTTGCCCCATGAACGACGAACTCCGCGATCTCTACCAAAGCGTCATCCTCGACCACAGCCGCAAGCCCCGGAATTTCGGCGAACTGCATGGCGACGGCTGCGTGCACGTGCATGGCGACAACCCCTCCTGCGGCGACGAGATCGACGTGTATCTGAAGCTCAACGGTGGCAAGATCGAGGACATCAAGTTCAACGGCCAAGGCTGCGCCATTAGCCAGGCCTCAGCGTCCATGATGACGCAAAAAATCAAGGGCAAGGCCAGCGCGGAGGCTACGCAGATGGCCACCGTGTTTCGCGGCATCGTCACCGGCAAGGACCGTCAACTCGCCAAGGAGGAGGAACTGGGCGAACTCATCCTATTGGAGGGCGTGCAGCATTTCCCGCAGCGGGTGAAGTGCGCCATGCTCTCGTGGCGAGCGCTGGAGCAGGCCTTGAATGAAAAGGCGGGCACCGTCAGCACCGAAGAACTCGGCGATTG
>CAXNNN010000327.1:0-4821 GCA_964203095.1 Verrucomicrobiaceae bacterium
GTGCCAGTTGGCTGTGGTGCGTTTGTTAGCTTTCATCCGTCGTTTGGTTCGATGGTGTCGCATGAGCGCGGCGTGCGTGGTGGCCTGCCTGCCTACATGAGCCTGCCGAGTGTCTCGCGCTCGGGTGGGCCGAATTTTCTGGGTGCCCAGCACGCGCCGTTTGTGATTGGCGGTGACCCAAACAGCAAGTCCTTCCGTGTGCGTGATGTCGCGATTCCGCAGGACATCAGCGAAGGTCGTGCGCTGAGCCGCAACCGGCTGCGCGCCTCGCTGGACAACCTGCAACGCATCACGGACAAGGCCGCAGAAGACCCGACCGTAGGCTTCGATCAATTTTACCAACAAGGCATGGAATTGGTGACCTCCACCACCGCCCAGGCAGCCTTCGATCTGAGCAAGGAGCCTGAGGCCACGCGCAAGCTCTACGGCGAGAATGACTTTGGCCAGCGCCTGCTGCTAGCGCGTCGTCTGGCAGAAGTGGGCGTGTCCTTCACCGTCGCTTACTGGGGTGGCTGGGATGATCATCGCAGCTTGTTCAAGTCGTTCAAAGACGGCCGCGCGGCCAAGCTGGATCAGGGCCTCAATGGCTTGATTACCGATCTCGATCAACGCGGCATGTTGGACAGCACGTTGGTCATTTGCCTGGGAGAGTTCGGCCGCACACCGAAGGTCAACAAGGACGCGGGCCGCGATCACTGGCCAGGCGCGATGAGCGTGCTGATGGCAGGCGCAGGCATCCCTGGTGGACAGATTGTCGGTGCGACCGACCCCAAGGGTTACTACGCCGCCGAGAATATCTATTCGCCAGAAGACTTCGCCGTCTCACTCTATACCAAGCTCGGCATTGATCCGCATCAGGTGCTGCACACCAACACGGGCCGCCCAGTGCAGCTGGTGAACGGTGGCAAGCCGATCAAGGAGTTGTTTGCGTGAGGCCTGCGCTTCTCGCACTGCTGATGGGCTGCGGCTCCGTGCTTGCGGAAGCGCCGAAGTTTGAGGCTCTTTTTCCTGCCGGAGGGCAGGTAGGCTCCAGCTTCGTCGTCACCGCCAGTGGTCGGGTTGAAGCCGATGCTCGTCTTTGGACAGATGCGCCTGGTGTTTACTTGGTGCCCAACGGCAAGAAGCGCGAGTGGCAGGTGACCTTGACCTCAGAGGCGAAGCCGGGCCTGTATTTGGTCCATGCGGCGAATGCGGATGGAGCCTCTGAGCCGCGCTGGTTTAGCACCGGCACCCTGTCTGAAGTCACTGAGGTGGAGCCGAACGATGAGGCGGGCAAAGGCCAGCCGATGGACAAGCTGCCCGTCTGCGTGAATGCGCGTCTCGATAAAAGCGGCGATATGGATGGCTATCGAGTGAAGCTCGCGGTGGGACAGACCTTGGTGGCACGGGTGGAGGCCTACAGCTTGGGCTCGGGCGTGGACATGATGACCCATGTCTTGGACGAGCAGGGCGTGCGGGTGCTGACGGCCAGCGACGATCGCAATCTTGATCCATTGATCGTCTTCAAAGTCGCGAAGGCAGGCATCTACACGGTGCAGGTGGCCGGGTTTGCGCATCCACCAGCCGCCGATGTGCGTTTCACGGGCGGGCAAACGGTGGTTTACCGCTTGCAGCTCACTCAAGGCCCCGCCGTGACCCAGGTCTTCCCTGCGGCGGTGGCGGAGACTGGCAAGACAGAGATCGAGTTAGTCGGTAGCAATCTCGATCCCAAAAAACTGAAGCACGTCGTCGATGCCGCCTCGCTCACTCGCGAGGGCGACATCGGCTTGATCCTGCCGCCAGGGGCATTGGCACCTGTCCAAGTGTTGATCACGCCCAAGGCGGCGAGCACTGAGAAAGAGCCCAATAACACCAAGGAAACGGCCCTGCCTTTTCAGGCCGGAGCTGTGGGTGGTCGCATCGCCGACAAGAATGATGTGGATCGCTATGCCGTCTCCATGAAGAAGGGCGACAAACTGCAAGCACGCGTCGTCTCCAAGCGACTTGGGTTGCCACTGGATGCCTTATTAAAAATCGAAGGCCCGGATGGCAAGCTCATCACCGCGGCGGATGATCAAAGCGAGCAACAGTCGGACCCACAGGCCGTGTGGACTGCGGCGGTCGATGGGGTGCATCAAGTCGTGGTCGAGGATCTGTTTCATCAAGGCGGAGCCGACAAGGCCTACGTGCTGGAGATTCGTCCGCCCTCACCATCGTATGAAGCAACGTTGGCCGATGCGAAGCCTCTGAAGGTCGCCGCAGGCAAAACCATCAGTCTCAAGGTCAATGTGAAGCCGCTCAATGGCTTCAAGGATCCCCTCGTTGTCCGCGTGAGCGGGCTGCCCGTCGGCGTCCATGCGCCCGAAGTGGCGGTGCCAGACAAAGGTGGCGAGGCGGAGGTCAAACTCATCGCCGCCACCAATGCCGTCCCTTCGGTCCAGGTGATCCAAGTGTCGGTGTGGACCAAGGCCGAGCCGGGCTTGAATCAGCAAGCCAAGGGACCACTGCGTGGTGAGAGCCTGCGTGGCACGTCGCTGCTCGACAGCACGCCACAGCTTTGGTTGGCGGTAACCCGCTGATTACGGCTGCTTTTCGGAGACGGTGCGGAAGCCACGGGCGGGAGTAGCTTCATCAGCGCTCTCAGCGAAGTGGCGGTTGGTGAGAAGATCGTTGCTGGTCTTCAGGCCGAAGTGTCCGCCGCGCAGAACGGGCACGCGGGTGTCGGGCAGTTCAGGATGAGGGGACCAAGTGGAGGTCCATTCCTGCACATTGCCGGCCATGCCGACGGCTCCGCATTCGCTGACATCGTCTGGCATGGAGTCGACCGGTGCCCACAGGTTATGGCCATCGATTTTGCCGCCTTTGGCTTTGGCGACGTAGTCATCCCCCAGGTTGGCGGCACCGGGTTTCGGGGTGTTGCCCCAGGGAAAGTTGCGGCCTTGGGTGCCACGGGCGGCTTTTTCCCATTCCTGCTCGGTCGGCAGGCGGCGGCCGCTCCACTTGGCGTAGGCGACGGCGTCCCAGTAGTCCACGTCGCTGACGGGAGAGTTCAGGGTCAGGCCTTCGTTGTTGTACAACGCGCCTGCCTTTGCAGCGGCATGGTAGTCCGCCCAGCCCGCAGGTGTGTGGGTGGTCTTGCTGCTTGGCTGTTTCTCGTCATCGAAGGCCTTGGGGGGAGCCGTTTTCAGTGCTTCGAGGAAGGCTGCATACTGTCCGATGGTGACCTCGTGCTTGCTGATCCAGAAGGCGGGCAGCGTTAGCTTCTCGTTCTTTTGATAAATGAAGGGACCCGCAGGCACGGGCACCCATTCGTCGGTGATGCTGGGGCGCTTCGAGGGCGAGCCCGATCCGATGCCTGACGAAAGCCCACCTAGCCAGGCCACGATGCCAAAGGCGGCAACCATGCCGACCCCGATCAGCCAACGGCGGGAGTGCGGCGGCGCGACAGTGATGTTTTCTACCTCTGCCCGGCGCATCAGGCTGCGCTCGCTCATGTCTTCGCGGATGTCCTGCAAGGTGGTGAACAGTTCAGCCCAATCATTCGGCTTCTGGTCCAAGTCGTGCAGCAGGCCGCGTGCTTTGCCCTGGGTCGCAAAGGGGAAGACGCTCTCCAGCAGGGATCGCACATCCGCCCGCTGGTCGCGGGGCAGAGTGGTTGCCGGACGGAAGATGTTAACGATGCTGACCTGATTCTCTGCGTCCACGTAGATGTCACGCAGGGTCAGGGTGCGGTAATTGAAGCCCTGCTCCACGGCGTAGCTCATGGCTTCGGAAACGCGGTAGAGCACATCCACGATCACTCGCTCGCCTAGTTGTTCACCCGCGCCTGCGATGTCTTCCAGCGACCGCCCTGGGGGCATCTCGCGTGTATAGTAGTGCCAGCCATTGGCTACGCCCGCCTCATAAAGAGGGGCGATGCGTGGGTGCGAGACCTGGGCCTTCACTCGCTCACGTTCTTTAAAGGCGTTCAGCGCGTCGGCGTTGGTGAGCAGATGTGGGCGCAGCAAGACGAGCGCCACGGGGCGCTGCACGGTGTATTGCATCGCGCGGTAGGTCTCGGCTTCGGTTTCGCTGTAGAGACGATTGATGATCTGATACTGCCCCAGCATGGCCCCGGGCGGCATGATCGGCGGTTCGTCGAGGGCGATCGCGACTGGCACCGCTTCATCGGGGCTGCCGACAGCCTCCTCAATGGCGGAGAGGAAGGTTTCGTCCGTCGCCGTTGCCAGCAAGGGCTTGCTCCCTCTCAGCTCTGCCTCGTAGCCGGCAAGGTCGAAGCGCGTGGTGTAGAGCGTGCGCATGTTCGGCAGGCGCGCCAGGATCGCCTCGCTCAGGTCAAAGCCAAAGGTATCCGCATCCAGAATGACCTCCGTGATGAGCAGGTCGATGCTACCAGCCTGCTGTGCCCAGTGCACGGCCTCCACCGCTGTGGCAGATTCCATCACCTCATGCAAATGAGCACGCAGGAGGGCGGCCCTCGCGTGTCGCGTTGCTTCATCCCCATCCACCAAAAGAATAACCATGTTAGAGCGAGTCTCCGGGAAAAATTATTGTGCCGTCGGCAGCGCTGTGCCGGACGAAGTGCCGCTCTGATTGAGAAGGTCACGCGGCTCAGCCGTCGTGCTCAAGAGCTTCTGCTGGTAATAGAGTTTCACCACGCAGCCATAAAATTCGCGCTGCCCGATCTCGGCCTCTTCCTCGGCGGAGAGCTTGGGCATGTGATAGACCACGCTGACGACTTCCTCGCCCGTGGCGAAGTCCATGGGCATGTCGAAGCTGAACACAGGCGGGTCGGCCTTGGTGTTCTCCACCCGCGTGCCGTCCACCCGGTCATAGAAGAAC
>CAXNNN010000328.1:0-4795 GCA_964203095.1 Verrucomicrobiaceae bacterium
CAAGGCGCGAACGGCGTGGACATGGGCCGCAACATCTTCCAGAGCGAAGACCCCATCGCGATGATGAAGGCCGTGCGCGGCGTGGTGCATGAGAACCTGACGCCAGCCGAAGGCTTCGCTATGTTCAACGACCTCAAGGGCACGAAGTAAGTCCTTGATCGGGTGCTATCCCGCGTCCCTTGTCTCTCTAACTTTGCTACCTGCTCTATGGAACTCAAACCCAACCAAGTCCGTCTTATGATGCTGAAGGTCGCTGATGCGATCATCGAAGCAGAACCCATGCTCTCTCAGGCTGACCGTGATCTCGGTGACGGCGATCACGGCCTCGGTATGAAGCGCGGCATGGAGGCCGTGAAAGCTCAGTTGGAGGCGCTGGATCCCAGCAGCGTGGAGCAGGTGTTTGTGACCACGGGCACTGCCATGATGAGCAGCATGGGCGGTGCCTCTGGCGCTCTTTTTGGCACCTTGTTCCGGGCGGGAGGCAAGGCCCTGGCCGCCCGTGGCCAACTTGATCCCACCGACCTGCCGTTCTTCTACGACGCTGCCTTGGAAGGCGTCATGAAGCGCGGCGGTGCCAAGCCGGGCGACAAGACCATGATTGATGCCCTCGCACCTGTGGCGGCGAAGTCGCATGAAGTCACCGCCCTCTCTCTCTACGAAGCCTTCGCGGCGATCGCTGCGGCGGCCGAGGCTGGCAAAGAAGCAAGCAAGGCGATGATCGCTCAGTTTGGTCGGGCCAAGACCTTGGGCGAAGCCTGCATTGGCTTCCCCGATGCTGGCGCTTGCTCCATCGTCGTCATGCTGAACACGATGCGCGACTTCGTGGCGGAGTAGTTTCGCCACTGGTGTCTGCTGTGGCATTCCATCACTCACCCGCTTGATGCTGAGCAGGGCCTCGTAGGCGCTGCTCAAGCAGGCGGCGGTGCTTCGTGACCCGACCGCTGACCCGCTTTCGCCACATGCGGAAGCTGGACGGCTTCAGCTCCCGGCGCATGACGTCAATGACTTGGCTCTCGACCAAGCCAGTGCGCTCCTCGATCTCTTCAAAAGTGGTGCGATCCTCCCAGGCAAGGCGGATCAGGTGCGAGGTCGTTTCAGGGGTGAGTCGAGGTTTCATGCAGCGAGCCGTTGCAGGTGCGGGCGCATCTTTTCCCAGAACGGGAAGAAGCCTGCACGAGCCAGTGAAAAGGCGTGGGTGTCGGACGGGCGACGTATCTGAGTCAGGCGAATGCCCTGCTCGTAAAGCCGCCGTTTCAGGGCTGGGATCACGTCGTGGATCGGACCCACAGTGGGGGCAAATGTGATCACCTCGGCGAGTCGATGCTGCTGCGCCCAGTCGGTGATGCCTTGGGCTGTGTCGCTCACATCCGCTACGGCGGCAGGCCATTGATAGTACGCGGCGGCGCGCGCAATGCCATCCGTCAGCACCGAAGTTAGCGCGCTGATACGCCGATCGCTGAGGTGGTAGTGGTCACGATAGACGGCCCTGTTGGTGAAGGCTGCGACTGCGGTGAAGCGAGCCTGTGCGAGAGGACCGACCTCTGGCGAAAGATCGTCTGCATGGAGCCAGAGCCCTGCGCGTTGACCCACGTGATGGGGTGCGGCGGCATCGTGCTGGGGCAGAGCACACGGCTTGGTGTCAGCGCTGTCAGTGGGGATGGAAGCCACTACGGCACCATCGACGAGTCGGTCACTGCCGCGAGGATCGTGTAACAAATGGGGGGCATATTTTTGCAGGTTGGACCGCCGCACGAGGTAGGTCTTGCCCGGCGTCTGCAAGCCCGCGACCCAACGCCAAGAGAGCGTGTTGCTCGCCGGATCTGCATCCAGCAAATGGCGAAAGAAGAAGTCAGCGCCCAGCTCCCAGGGTAGCTTCTCCGCATGAATCCAGAAGCTCGCCCACCACATGCGTGCGTGGTTGTGCAGGTAGCCGGTCTCGATCAGTTCGCGGGTGATCGTGTCCATGCACGCCACGCCACTGCGGCCTGCGGCAACGGCCTCCGCTTTCCTTAGCACCTCGGCAGGCAGTGTGCGCTGGAGTTCGCTCACTCGGCGTCGCCAGGTACTCCAGATGGCGGGTCGTTGTTCGAGCCAGCCTTTCCAATAGCGTCGCCAGCAGACCTCTTGCAGCCACTTCTCCGCTTTGTGGAAAGACGTGTGCAGGAGGGTGTCGTGAATGACCTCATCTTCTAACAGAAGGCGATGGCGGATTGCGGCACTGAGACGTGACACGTTGCCATGGTTCGGCCGCACTTCATTGCGATCGGCCGCATAGGCCCCGACGTGCGGCAGGAAGTCCTGCCATTGACAAAGCGCATCGGCGCGAGTCAAAGCTACACCCGACATAGCAGTGGTCGGGCATTTTTCTCCGAGCGGCAACGTGCAACGGTTCATAAGGCGCGCAAAGTAACGTGCAATCGAGGTGACGGGATGCCTCGTGGGCAGGCTGGTGCCTGGTTTGCACCATTGCCGGATCAGATACGGCTTTTGCTAGCATGTTTTGATAGTGACCTTCGTTTAGACAGCTCTACTTCCTATGAAACGACTCGTTCTTCTCTCCATGCTGTTTCTATCTTCGGCTTTCGCCCAGGATGGTTTCAAGCCGCTGTTCAACGGCAAAGACATCACTGGCTGGGATGGGAATCCCGAGCTGTGGAAGGTGGAGAACGGAGAGATCGTGGGCACCACGACGGGGCCAGAGCAGCTCGCCTATAATCAGTTTCTCATATGGCGCGGTGGCGTGGTGAAGAATTTCGAGCTGAAAGCCAAGATCAAACAGGTAGGCAACAACACAGGCATTCAGTATCGTAGCAAGGAACTGCCAGAAAATGGCAAGTGGTCCATTGGCGGTTATCAGTGCGACATCCATCCCGCGCATCCGAACAATGCGATGGTCTATGAGGAACGCGGTCGTGGCATCATCGTGCAGAATGGCCAAAGCGTGGTGATCGATCCCGAAGCGAAGCGCTGGCTCGTCAGCGAGCATGAGCCGGTGAAGGTGGACATTGCCGAGTGGCATGAATACACCGTCATCGCGCGGGGCAATCATTTGATCCACAAGATTGACGGCCAAGTGACCATCGACTTTCTCGACTTCGAGCTGGCGAAGCGTTCGCTGGAGGGCTTGCTCGCCTTCCAGATCCATCGTGGCCCGGCGATGAAAGTGCAGATCAAAGACGTGCTGCTCAAAGAACTGCCGGAGGGCGGAGTGGTGTCGTTTGAGAAATCCGCGATCCCGAGCGACGCCCAAATCATCGAGAAAAAGGGGCCCGCACCTAAAGCCAAGGGTAAAATGCCGCAGCCTACGAAAGGCAAGTCCAACACCAATGCGAAAGCCAAAGCAAAGCCAAAAGCGAACGACAAACCAAAGCGCCCAGACGCGGTCGGACCAGCCATCGGCGCGAATGTGGCCACGCCGGTCACGAACATCAAAACTCTGCCCGATTTCAAAGTGGACCTGCTTTATAGCGTCCCCGGCGGTGAGCAGGGTTCCTGGGTGAATCTTTGCAGCGACGAAAAAGGCCGCATCTACGCCAGCGATCAATACGGCGGCCTCTATCGCTTCGCCGCGCCTGCCGAAGGCCAGCCGTTGAAGCCCGCTGACGTGCAAAAGCTGCCCACCGACATCCGTGGCGTGAACGGCATGCTGTTTGCCTTCGGTGCGCTCTATGTCGGCGTGAACGACTACGAGAAAAAGATCCCCAGCGGCCTCTATCGCATCACCGACAGCAACAGCGACGACATTCCCGACAAGGTCGAGATGCTGCGTGAATTCGACGCCAGCAGCGATCATGGCGTGCATGCCATTTTGAAGACTCCCGATGGCAAAGGCCTCTACCTCATCAGCGGCAACAACGCCGTGCTCAAAGAAGGCCCTGTCGCCGGAACGTCTGCTTCCTCGCCCGTGGCGAAACTTTGGGGTGATGACCACCTACTCACTCGCATGCCCGATGGTCGCGGTCACAACCGCCATGTCATGGCTCCTGGCGGCATCATTTACCGCCTCGATCCCGAGGGCAAGAACATGGAAATCTTCGCCAGCGGCTTCCGCAACATCTTCGACGGCGGCGTGAATCGCGATGGCGAACTCTTCACCTACGACGCCGACATGGAGTATGACTTCAACACGTCTTGGTATCGCCCCACACGCATCAACCATGTCGTCAGCGGTGGCGAATACGGCTGGCGCAATGGAGCAGGCAAGTATCCCGAGTTCTATTATGACAACCTTCCTGCGACGCTGAACATCGGCCCCGGCTCGCCCACCGGCACGACCTTTGGTTACGGCGCGAAGTTCCCCGCGAAATACCAGGAGGCCTTTTATGTGCTCGACTGGAGCTGGGGCAAAATCTACGCCGTGCATCTGAAGCCCAGCGGCAGCACCTACACCGCCACGAAGGAAGAGTTCGTCACCGGCGGCCCGCTGCCCGTCAGCGATGCGATCATCGGTGAAGATGGTGCGATGTATTTCACCATCGGTGGCCGTCGAGTACAGAGCGGGCTGTATCGGGTGACTTACACAGGGAAAGAAAGCACGATGCCCGCGAAGATTGAAAGATACAGTTCGAATGAAACGCGACAACGCCACTCTCTCGAAGCTTTCCACGGCAAACTAGACCCAAAAGCCGTCTCCACCGCCTGGCCGCATCTCAGCAGCCCCGACCGCTATATTCGCGCCGCCGCCCGCACCGCGCTGGAGCATCAACCCATCGCTGAATGGGAAGCCAAAGCCCTCGATGAGACCAACGTCACAGCTCAACTCGAAGCCCTGCTCGCTCTCACGCGTGCCAGCGGT
>CAXNNN010000329.1:0-4783 GCA_964203095.1 Verrucomicrobiaceae bacterium
GTGCATGTCGTGACCGCCGTAGCCAATGTGGTAGCCGATGCCACGCACGAGTTCTTGCTTGGTCTCAAAGATGCCGTCTTTGTCTTTGTCTGTGAGCTTGTAGAGGCTGGGCATGCAGGTCACGTAGAGCGCGCCATCGTGCCAAAGCAGGCCGCCCGCGAGGCCGTTGCCGAGTTCGTTGAAGCCCTCGTAAACCACGGCGCGATTGTCGCCCACGCCATCGCCATCGGTGTCCGTGACGCGGATGATTTGTTCTTTGAACTTCGCCAAGTCCTGCCACGTGTCGGGCATCCGCTTTTTGATCAGGGCCTGGCGATCCTCGGGACTGGTCAGCGCCAGCGAGTCGAGTAGCCACGTCTTGTTCTTGCGAATGTCGATCTCGCCATTGTTGCGGCGGTTGGTGTTGGTGACATACGCGCGCCCTTGATCATCCAAGGTAATGCCCACGCTGCTGCCTGTCATGCCAGCTTTGCCAAAGACGCTGGCGCTCAATGCGTCTGCCGTGGACGCGGCTTTGGCCGACATGTTTCCTTCGGGTTCTTGAGCGGATGCAAGCGTGGTTAGGGTGAGTAGGGCAAGGAGCAGCAGTTTCATGGGGGCATGGGGAACGAACTTCAGTCTGTGCTCTTTGCAACGCTCTCCCAGGGTGTCGGGTTTCCACGTGGCTAGACTGCGATCTCTTGAGCGCCAAAAAGCGGAGCGAAAATACATCGCGGAAATGTTTGAACGTTCAGTGACCTGACTGCTACAATAGCGGTCCCCCCAAAAAGAACACCCGTCAATGGAGAAGGCCAGGACACCACTGAGGCAAGCAGTTATGATCGTTAGCGCCATCGCGCTCGCGACGGGCGCGCGCGCCCAGACCGGGCTGCCCCCTGTCGTTCCCGTTTCGCCGCCGGTCGTGCTGGCCACTCAGGCCACTGCGGGTGCCGTGCCGCGGGTGTTTGCCCCGACCATGCCGCGCATCACGTATTCGCGCTACCCGTGGAAAACGGAGATCGTGGCAACGGTCTTCTGGATTGGTGAAGAGCCAACGGAGAACAATCCAACGCCCAATAACAAGAGTTCCTGGGACACGCAGTGGCAGCAGAATTTCGGCGGGTATGACGACCCTGACGCGACCAAGCGCACTGCGAACTATCTGCCTGTGGGGTTCGTGCCCAAGCAGAACCCCTTTTACATCGCGCTGCCCTACAACGACGTGCTGGACTACAGCACCAGCAAGCCCGAGGCCAAACTCAAGATCCCGTGGTTCACCCAGCGCTTCACCAAGCAAGGAAGAACCGTGCTGAAGAGCCAGTGGCTGGCGATCCGCTATGGCAACCGCGTCTGCTACGCGCAGTGGGAGGACTGCGGTCCGTTCGTCACGGATGACGTGGATTATGTTTTTGGGCCGAACCGTCCGAAGAACGACAAGAACAACGGTGCGGGCATCGACATCTCGCCCGCCGTGCGGGACTATCTCGGCATCAAGAGCGGAGCCAAGGTGGACTGGCGCTTCGTGGACCTGAACGAGATCCCTGGAGGTCCCTGGCGCTACTACGGCGACAACAATCACTTCCTCCGCGCCAAGGCGAACGAGAAGAATGTGCTCGCCTCACGCCTGGAAGAACTGCGCCGGATGCGCGACGAATACTTCAAGCAGAATGGTAGCTCTGAGTATCGGCGGAGGTAGGCTTGACCGTAGAGCTTGAGCACGGATGATGGCAGCGCTTTCTCATGACTTCTCAGCCTGACATCCCCGCCACTAGCCTGATTGCCTGTCTTGGCCCAGAGGGAAGCTTTTCTCACCTTGTCACGGCCCAGCGCTTTCCTGCACATGAGTTGCAGATGATCGGCGGTGTCAGCGAGGTCTTTGACTTCCTTGCTGCGAACCCTGCGGCGCATGGCGTGGTGCCGATCGAGAACTCCTCGGGCGGCTTCATTATCGACACCGTGGATCGCTTGGTCGATGAGCGTTGCGATTTGCATATCTTGGAAGAGCTGACGCTAGACGTGAAGCTGGCACTGCTGGGGCACGAAGGCCATGCGGTGGAGGTCATCTACTCGCACCCGATGCCCTTCTTCCACTGCGATGATTGGCTGCGGGTGCATTACCCAAAGGTGAAGCGTGTGCCGCTGGCCAGCACCGCAGCCTCGGCGAAACGTGCGGTTGAAGAGCCGAACGCTGCCACCATTGGCCCACGCCAGAATGCAGCCAAGCATGGGCTGGACGTGCTGCAATACCCCATCGCGGGTGAGGTGCCGAATATCACGCAGTTCTTCCTGGTCGGCCATCAGGCCAATACGCCTGCCCCGGAGCACAACCGCACGGCCTTGGTCGTGGTGCTGCCGGATAAGCCGGGTAGCCTCTGCCGCTTTTTGCAGCCGTTCAGTGATGCTGGAGTTAGCTTGAAGCGCATCGAGTCGCGCCCGCTGCGTGGCCAGCCGAACAAGTATCGCTTCTACATGGAGCTGGAAGGATCGCCCGCACAGCCCGCCACGAGTGAATCCCTGGCCACCGTGCAGGCAGATGGTGCGCAGGTGCGCATCGTGGGTAGCTACGTTTCGGGGCGGCGCTTTGAGTCGTGAGTGGGAGTTGATAGATGAGGGTTGATAGTTGATAGGAAATCTGCCACAACACACCGCCATGATTCGTTTTGCCCTTCTGTCCTGCCTGCTCGTCCTGACCGCGTGCGAGTCGCCTCTCATCCAGCAGCAGATCGACATGCGCAATGCCATGATCGCGCAGGAGCCACGCGGCGACTATTTCATTGGCCGCCGGTTCCGTATCGAGCGCACGCACTTCTGGGGCTACCTGCGTCGCCCTGGTCAGACCTGGGACAAGGCGCAGCTGGTGGTTGTCAGTGAGCGATCCAAAGAGCAGCCGGATCGCCTCCCCGAGGAGCCTAGCGACGCAAGCAACGCTTACGGTTATGATCACAACTGGGAATACAAGGTCCAGGGTCGCTTCACGGGGCGCAAGATTTACGACCCGAACAGTGACCTCATCCTGCCGGAATTCGAGGCCACGAGCTATGAGCTGATCAACTCGACCGCTGGCTGGCTGTTCAAGCCGAATGAGAAATTCAACGGTTACCAGCTTCTGCGCGCGGAACCAACGGCGATGCCGTAAAGGTAGCTTCGGCTTTATCCGAAGCTAAGTTCCCAAGACGCTCTGACCCACCCAGCGTGCGTAGTTCGTCGCGACGTGCTCGGGCTTGATCGCGATGATCTCCGGCACTTCGTAGGGGTGCAGGGCAGTCAGTTGGGCTTCAAACTCGGCCAGAGCATGGGGTGTGGTTTTGAAGATGGCTAGCGTTTCGGAGGCCTGCTCGGTCTGCCCTTGCCACCGATAGATGGACTCGATTGCAGGGAGTAAATTGACACAAGCGGCAAGTTGCGACTCCACCAGCGCTGTGCCAACCTGACGCGCTATCTCCAAGTCCGGAAAGGTGACCAATACCAGCAATACATTCATGCAGCGCAGCTTATGAAGTCCGGCTTCTTTGACAAGCTCATCAAGCGCGTGGACCGCCTGGAGCCGGGTGAGGTGCAGCATTTCCTGGCCGAGCTGTTGCAGGAAAAAGGGCTTCTGGAAAAGGTCTTTCAGGCTCTGCAAGAGGGCGTCATCCTGCTCGATCAGGAAGGCCATGTGACCTATGTGAATCGGGCGGCTTGTCACTTGTTCGGCTTCCAGGCCGATCAGGTGATGGGCAAGCATCTGGGCGAGGGCGTGCGGGGGCTGGATTGGAAACAACTGCGCAAGCCGGGCACCGTAGTTAGCCGCGACCTGGAGGTGTTCTACCCGGAGAATCGCTTCCTGAATTTCTACATTACAGCGATCGACGACACGCAGGACATCGGCTTCGTCATGCTGATTCGCGATGTCACGGAATCGCGCAAGCTGACGGAGGAAAAGATTGAGAGCGAACGCATCAGCGCGCTGACCTTGCTCGCTGCCGGCGTCGCTCATGAGTTGGGCAATCCCTTGAATAGCCTGACCATTCATCTGCAACTCATGGAGCGCTCGCTCAAGAAGGTGGGCAAAGGGGCGGACAAGCTGCAGAAACACCTGGATGTGTCGCTGGGCGAGATCAAAAGGCTCGACTTCATCATCAGCCAGTTCCTGGCCGCGATTCGCCCCACACAGCCGCAGCTACAGCGCGTGCAGATCAACGAATTGATCGAAGAAGCCGCACGGTTTCTGAGGCCCGAACTCGACCAGATCAAGGTGAAGCTAAAGCTGGAACTGCGTGCTGACTTGCCTGCTATGCCGCTGGATGCAAACCAGATGAAGCAGGCCTTCTACAACCTGATCCGCAATGCCGCGCAGGCAATGAACGACGGCGGTGGTAAGCTGACGGTCACCAGTGCGTTCACTGACTTCGAGGTCATCGTCAGCTTCCAGGACCAGGGTAAAGGCATCAGCCGCGAGCACATGGGCAATCTGTTCCAGCCCTTCTTCACCACCCGCAAAACCGGCACGGGCCTGGGATTGCTCATCGTGCGCCGTATCATCCGTGAACATGGCGGCGAGATCGACATCGAAAGCCGCGAAGGGCAGGGGACCAAGGTCTCCGTCGTCCTGCCGCTGGTGGAGAAAAAGATGCGCCTGCTCGGCGCGGGGGAGGGGTGAGCGAAAGTGGTTCGCACAACCTTTAAAGTTGAGTGATGCGAGCACTGGGCGTGGTATGGCCTTGTGACTTCTTCGAGCCATCACGCAACTGGCGTTGGACGAACCGGTGGATTTACCTTGAGGCTGCCTTGCCGCTTATGCGTTTTGTTTTGGGACTCTTCCCTC
>CAXNNN010000330.1:0-4767 GCA_964203095.1 Verrucomicrobiaceae bacterium
CACTGCAAAGGGCTCGACGGCCTCGCGCAATTCATACAACTCCACCAAGTCACTGCGCTCGGCGCGGCGCACAATCGTGCCGTAGCGTGGCACCTGTTCCAGCACGCCTTCATGCTCCAGCGAACGAATCGCCTCGCGCACCGGCGTTCGGCTCATACCAATCTCCGTGGCCAGCGACTGCTCAGACACGACACTGCCCGCCATGAGTTCGCCGCTTAGCAGCTTCCGCTGCAGGTGGTCGTAAGCGCGCTGGCGCAGAGAAGGGTCTTTGTCGGTGGGTGCGTTCATTTGTGTCCTGCTGGTATACCAGCGGTTTATCAGATACTGGACCACCGCTTTCTGTCTTTCAGATTTTTTGGCCTTGTCGGTCTGGGGGTATGAGTGACTGCATTGTGCCTTAACTTGCGATGGCAAAACGCCGTCACTCCTTGCTGGACGCTTCAGCGCCGATCATGCTATTCTTGCTCTCATGACCCGCCGATCCCTCGTCGCCCTTGCTTTTCTCCCGTTTGTTTGTTCTGCCAAAGACCTTCCGAAAGCTCCGCCCGTGGCGGATTCGCTGAAGCCATTCGTGGACAGCAAGACCATTGCGGGGGCGGTGACGCTGGTGGTGGGCAAGGACAGGGTGCTGAGCCTGGAGGCGGTGGGCGTGCGGGATCTGAAATCGCCCGCTCCGATGCCGGAGAACGCGATGTTTTGGATCGCCTCGATGACCAAGCCGATGACAGCGATGGCGCTGATGATGCTGGTCGAGGAGGGCAAGCTGAGCATTGACGACCCGGTGGAGAAGCACCTGCCGGAGTTCAAAGGGCAGATGCTGATCGAGGAAAAAACGCCAGAGCGTGTCGTGCTGAAGAAGCCTGCGCGGCCCATCACGATCAAGGACCTGCTGACGCATAGCAGCGGGCTGGTCGGAAAGTCGCCGCTGGATGGCGAGGCGATTGATGTGCTGACCCTGCGCGAGGCGGTTTACAGCTACGCGCTGTCGCCTTTGCAGTTCGAGCCCGGCAGCAAGTGGTCCTACTGCAACCCCGGCATCAATACGCTGGGTCGGTTGATCGAGGTCGCCAGCGGCATGGACTACGCGAAGTTCATGGAGAAGCGCCTGTTCAACCCGTTGGGCATGAAGAACACCACCTTCTGGCCGAGCAAGGCGCAACAGGCACGGCTTGCTACGTCTTACAAGCCGACCGCTGACAACCAAGGGCTTGAGGAGACCACGATCAAGTATCTGAGCGGCGATCTGAGCGACCGCAAACGCATGCCCCTGGCGGCGGGTGGTCTGTTCTCCTGTGCCGAGGATCTGGCGAAAATCTATCAGATGGTGCTCAATAGCGGCCTTTTGAATGGGCGTCGCTACCTGAAAGAAGAAACGCTGAAGCTGATGACCACCAGCCAGCTCGGCGACATGAAGGTGAGTTTCGCCGACGGCATGAACATGGGTCTTGGGTTCCACATCGTGAACACGCCGATGGGGGTGACGGAAGCGTTGAGCCCCGGCTCCTTTGGCCACGGTGGTGCGTATGGCACGCAGGCCTGGATCGACCCCGTGCGCGGCTTGGCAATCGTCCTACTCATTCAGCGTGCGGGCCTGCCGAATTCGGATCAAAGCGAGATGCGTGCGGCCTTGCAGAAGCGGGGGGTGGAGGTGTTTGGCTCCAAGGAGTGACGGCTCTTGCCGTCACAAACAAGCACGACAGCGAGGTGCCTTCGCTCCTTTCTAGTCCCGCGTCACGATCAACCTCACGCTCGCCACCGCCATCGCGGCAATGCCTTCCTCGCGTCCGACGAAGCCTAGGCGCTCGTTGGTCGTGGCTTTGACGCCAACTTGATCGGAGGTAATGCCCAGGGCGGCTCCGATGTTTTCCTTCATCTTTGGCGCGTGCTTCATGACCTTGGGGGCTTCGGCGATGAGAGTGCTGTCGATGTTCTCGATGACCGCGCCTTTTTCAGCAGCCAGGGCGGCACATTTTTCGAGAATGCGGAGCGAGCAGATGCCTTCGATACTGGCATCGCTGGGGGGGAAGTAGAAGCCGATGTCAGGCAGGCCGAGTGCGCCGAGCACGGCATCGGCGATGGCGTGGCAAAGCACATCCGCATCGCTATGGCCCTTCAAGCCGCGGCTGTGGGGAATCTCGACCCCGCCAAGGATGAGGGGTCTGCCTTCCTGGAAAGGATGCACGTCATAGCCGATGCCAACACGATTCATGAGATGGCTGGATAAGACATGCGGGAAGCGTCCGCAACATGGCAAGCGAATGAATTTCACTCTTGCCGCGCAGGACGCGAATTTCATACGCTGTGTGCTCCTCAGTATTCAACATCCACCATCCAACCATGAAACATCGCATCTTGATGACGGCGCTGACTCTCAGCACCGTAGCAGCGCTCAGCGCTGCGGATACCAAACCCGCTCAACCCGGCGGCACACTGCCGGGCAATGTCGCCATTCAACTGGTCAAGGTCGCGGATGACCTTGTCGAACCTGTCAGTGTGGCCGCGCCGAATGATGGCACAGGCCGCGTGTTCATCATCGAGCGCCCCGGCGTGATCCAGGTGATCAAGGGCGGCAAGAAGCTGAAGCGCCCCTACATTGACCTGAAGGACAAGACGATCAGTTCCTTCCTGGAGCTGGGCATGTTCAGCATGGCTTTCCACCCGGACTTCAAGACCAATGGCAAGGTTTACATCTGCTATGCGGACCTGTGGTTCAACGGCGCGTCGATGATCATCGAGTATCAGCAGTCGAAGAAGAATCCCGATCAGCTCGATGTCGAAACGGCGCGGGTGATCATGCAGATCGATTTCCCTTACTGCAATCATCACGGTGGTCAGATCGCCTTCGGCCCCGATGGCTACCTTTACATCGGCGTGGGTGATGGCGGTTGGGAAGGCGATGTGATCAGCACAGGCCAAGACCTGCACACCGTGATGGGCAAGATGCTGCGAATCGACGTGAACAAGAGCAGCGGCGACCGCGCGTATGATGTACCGAAGGACAACCCGTTCATCACCCCACTGCAACAGATGACCTTGTTCGGCGTGAGCGAGGAGGCCTTCAGCAAGGTGCACCCCAAGGCCAAGCCAGAGATCTGGGCCTACGGCCTGCGCAATCCCTGGACTTTCAGCTTCGACAGCAAGACAGGCGACCTTTACATCGCCGACATCGGCCAGAACCACTGGGAAGAAATCAACATGCAGCCCGCCAGCAGCAAGGGCGGGGAGAACTATGGGTGGAAGTTCATGTGCGGCAGCCATCCCTTCCCGATGATCCTGAAGAAGAACCCAGATGGCACTGAAACCGCCGTCGATCCTGAGAACTATCCGAAGGTGGGCGTGATGCCGATCGCGGAATACAGCCATGTCGATCAAGGCATCTGCGTGATCAACCTGGGTGTGTCGCGCAATGCCGCGCATCCCGAGCTGGAAGGCGTTTATTTCGCGGCCGATTGGGGCAGCGGCAAGGTCTGGGGCATGAAGCAAGTCGATGGCAAGTGGGCGATGCAGGAGATGCTCGATCTTGCCGATGGCATGAGGCCCAACGGCTCTGGCATTGGTCCCGATGGCACCATTTATCTTGCCCAGGGCACCGCTGGCTACGGCGGCAAGGTCGATCCGTATATGGAAGAGCGTGGAGCCGTGTGGAAAATCGTTCCGGCTTCGAAAGTCGGCAAAGACGACGTGACCGCGCCGCTGGCGAAGAAGTAGCGTATTTGCTGGCGAAGTTTTGCCTCTCAACGGAGCCGTTCCCTCACCCCTTCCCCTCTCCCAAGGGGCGAGGGCGAACACGATGGGATACCGCTCTGTTGATTGGCGAAACTGAGTCAGCATGAACCGAAGACTTCGTTCCGCCAGAACAGACCGCACAGCCAGTAGATGTTCGCCCTCTCCCGTGTGTGGGAGAGGGGAAGGGGTGAGGGCATCGCTCAGCAAACATCACACGCTCACCCCATCAAAGCACCAATTCATTCCCCCATGATCCGACTTCTCACCATCACGCTAGCCCTCGCTGGTCTACACACCTTCGCCCAAACCCCACCTGCCGATCACGGCCACGGGACAGGCGCAGAATTCCCCGGCTTGAAGAAAGAAATGTTCGCCGGCATCACCGTCGATGACTTGCTGAAGCTCGGCGACAAGCCCAAGAGCGTGAAAATCGTGCTGGTCGCCACCTTCAACGGCGCGAACTACGGCATGAACTTCAACGGCTACTCGCATGGCAATGCCGTGCTGACCGTGCCGCTCGACTGGACGGTGAACGTCACCTTCATCAACCCCAGCCCCATCCCCCACAGCGCCATCGTCATCGACAAGGCCGATATCAAAAAGCTGCAAGTGCCCGAGCCCTGGTTCCAAGGCGGTGCCACGCCGAAGCACACGCAGGGCATGAGCATGGGCAAGGCCGACTTCAGCTTCGTCGCCAATGAAGCGGGCGAATACGCCTTGGCCTGCGGCTTTCCCGCGCACTCGGCCACGGGCCACTGGATCGGGCTGGACGTCAGCGCGGAGGCAAAAATGCCGACACTGAAGCTCGGCGAGTTGCCTGCGAAGGAGATCAAGTAAGTGACCGATCCCGTAATGACGAAAAACAATCTTGAGTGCTCCATTCGTGGACCTGCAAACGTTGATTGAGCAGCCGTGATCGAATTGTCGTTCGTGCTTCAACATTTCGCTCGTCATTGGCCAATCCGTCAGTCCTGATTCACACCCCTAACCCAACACACACATCAAACCATGAGCCAAATCGTTCCCCTCATTTCCTCCGCC
>CAXNNN010000331.1:0-4766 GCA_964203095.1 Verrucomicrobiaceae bacterium
AACACTGCACGCAGACGATAGTAGTCGGCCTGTGTGATCGGATCATAGCGATGGTCGTGGCACTGGGCGCAGGCGATCGTCATGCCATACAAAGAGGTGCCGATGATCTTGATCGTGTCGGCAATGGTAGCGTTCTGCGCGACCTTGTCATTCATGGCACTGGTGCCATCCGCCGCCATGCGCAGAAAGCCGGTGGCCGTGATCTTCTCAATGGCGTCGGCGCTCAAGTTCTTATGCGGCTGCGGCACCATTTCATCGCCTGCGAGCTGCTCACGGACAAATTGGTCGAAGGGCTTGTCACGATTGAACGCCGCGATCACGTAGTCGCGATACTTCCAGGACCAAGCCCGCTCGGGGTCCTTGTCCGTGTAGCCGTCGCTATCCGCATAGCCAGCCACGTCCAGCCAATGCCGCCCCCACCGCTCGCCATACGCAGGCGAAGAGAGCAGGCGCTCAACCAAATTCTGAATGGCGGATGTGGGGTGCTGAATCGAGTCCTGCACAAAGGCATCGACTTCTTCGGGTGTCGGTGGCAAGCCTGTTAAATCGAAGGCAGCGCGGCGGATGAAGCTGATAGGATCTGTGGCAGGAGAGAAGGTGAGCTTCTTGTCACGAAGCTTGATGGCGATGAAGGCGTCGATGGCCTTCGTGCTTGGTGTTTGGTGGTTCGTATTTGGCTTCGTTGCCGCCTGTTCTTCCCTCGGCACTGAATACGTAGCACTTGTTCTCTTGATCGGCTGAAACGCCCACCACGCGCGCTCTTCGTCCGTGAAGGCGTGTTCCGGCCCCAGCTTCTCGGGCTCTGGCCGCGCGGTCTTGGCACCTTGAGCGATCCATTCCTCGATGGTGCGGATGTCCTTGTCCTTGAGCTTCGCCTTGCCCTTGGGCATCTCGGCGTTTTTGACCAAGGTAAGCAAGTGACTGGTCTCGGGCTTGCCTGCAATAATGGCGGGCCCGTCTTCGCCACCCTTCGCGATGAAGCGCGCAAGCCGCACATCCAAGCCTCCCTTCGTCTCGCCGTCCTCGCCATGGCAGTGAAAGCAGTGCTCTTTCAAGATCGGGCGCACGTCTTTTTCAAAGGTCAACGTAGGCGCGGCGACTCCTGGCAAAGTCATGCCAGCAGCAAGGGCAGTGTATACAAGAAGATAGCAGCGCATGAGAGGTGGCGGGAGGCGGGAAACCTACGGGCATGGGGGCTGACGTCTTTCCTGGAGAACACGCGCACGCTTGTCCAGAGGCCAGCCACAAAGCACCGTGCATGTCGTTTACGAGTGCCCTCAGCCGCTCTAAACTGCCACTATGTCCACCCCCATCACCCGCCACTACGACATTGTCATCCTTGGGGGAGGTTTTGCAGGCGTGTATGCAGCCCAGCGTGTGGCAAAGCGTTTGGGCAAGCGAAGCCTGAGCATCGGACTAATCGCGGGCGAGAATCACATGGTCTTTCAGCCGATGCTGCCGGAAGTGGTCGGCGGCTCGCTGTCGCCTCGTCACGTGGTCAATCCCATCCGGCTCATTTGTCGGGAAACAGAGGTCCTCAAAGGGCGTGTGTGCAGCGTGGATCTGGCGAAGAAGGTGATCAACGTGGATGGCGGTGCCTTCACACCCAATGTGAATGTCACCTTCGACCAGCTCGTCTTCGCCATGGGGGCCGATGTCGACCTGACACGCATCCCCGGCATGACGGAGCACGCTTACCTCATGCGGAATGCCGGTGACGCGATGAAGCTGCGGGCCGCGATCATCTCGCGCATGGAGGAGGCGAACCTCATTACCGATGCCGAGGAGCGCAAAAGGCTGCTCAGCTTTGTCGTCGTTGGCGGCGGCTACTCGGGTGTGGAGACCGCTGGGCAGATGCAGGATCTGATTCGCGGCGTGCAGTGCTACTACGAGAACATTCGGCTGGAGGACACCTGCGTCAGCCTCGTGCACAGCGGCTCGCATTTGCTGCCCATGCTGAGCACCTCGCTGGCGGATTACACGAAGGGCTGCCTGATCAAGATGGGGGTCAATGTAGTGCTCAACCAGCGTGTGCGCGCCGCCACCGCCCGCAGCATCTTGCTCGCCGACGGCACTAAGCTGACGTCATCGCTGATCGTCTGCACGGTCGGCAATGCACCGCATCCCGTGATCGCCCAGCTCGGCGAGTCCGGTGCGCTACCTGTGGAACGCGGCAAGATCATCGTCGAGAGCACCGGCCGCGTGAAGGGCCACGACAAGCTGTGGGCCGCGGGCGACTGCTGTCAGTTCCCCAAGGCGGACGGCGGCAACTGCCCGGAGACCGCCCAGTTTGCCTATCGCCAAGGACAACTCATCGGCGACAACATCGCCGCTGCCTTGCAAGGCAGTCCGTTGAAAAGCTTCACCTTCACAGGGCTGGGAGAACTCGCCTCCATCGGGCACCACATGGCCGTCGCGAACATCGCAGGCATCAACTTCTCAGGCATCGTGGCCTGGTTCCTGTGGCGCACGATTTACCTGATGAAGCTGCCAGGCTTCGACCGCAAGCTACGCGTGATGACGGAGTGGGCCTTTGAGCTTTTCTTCCCCCGCGACATCAGCTTGCTCACGCCGCAATACACCTCGCCGCTTCGAGAGATGCACCTGGAGCCAGGCGATCCCTTGTTCGAATCTGGCGAGCCTGCCTTTTCGCTCTACGCGGTGAAAAGCGGACGGGTGGACATCACGGATGCGAACGGTGATGTGGTGAAGTCCGCAGGGCCCGGCGACCATTTTGGCGAGCGCGCGCTGCTCGGCGACCGCATCTGGCGCTTCGATGCAAGTGCCCGCGAGAGCAGCGAACTGGTCGTCATCGAGTCGCGTGTCTTCGACAAGCTCATCACAATTCAATCGCTGCGGAACCTCTTCCTGCGCACCGCTGAGAACTACGCCCTCCCCGAGCAAGTCGATCAGACAGTGGCTGCCATGGCCGCCACCGTGCGCGATGGCACCGTGGCCGATGTGATGACGCGCGATGTCACCACCATCAAGGCTGACGCGACTATCAACGCCGCCATTGATGAGTTCCAAAGTCATCCGCACAGCACGTATCCCGTGCTGGACGCCGATGGCAAAGTGCTTGGCCTATTGCGCCGTGCCACTGCTTACGAATGGCTGAAACACCACGGCCTCGACTGCCATCACACCGTGCGCGACATCGCGCTGGCGAAGCCCTTCATCATTCAGTCCACCATTGCCATTCGTGATCTGGTCGAGGACTTCATGCACACCGGCGCGACGAAAGCCCTGGTCATCGACAGCGACGGCAAACTGCAAGGCATGGTGACGGTGTTTGATTTGTTGAAGGGGAAGCGCTAGCGCACCTACGCCCTCATGGTCGAGCACCTCTATATCCACATCCCTTTCTGCCATCGCATCTGCCCTTACTGTGCATTTTACAAGCACACGCCGGGCAACACGCAGATGGCGGCGTTTGTGCAGGCGGTGCTCACCGAAGCCGCTCGCTACAAAGACAAGCTGGACCTGCAGCCGCGCACCGTTTTCCTCGGCGGTGGCACACCAACGGCCCTGAGCGAGACACACCTGGAGCGCTTGCTTGCGGGTTTGCGCGAGATATTGGATTTGAGTCGGGTCGTCGAGTTCACTTTGGAGGCTAACCCCATGACCGTGACCGCCAACAAAGCCGCGATGATGCGTCGACAAGGCGTCACGCGGATCAGTCTCGGCGTGCAGGCCTGGGATGCTGCGACGCTTGCGACCTTGGGGCGTGATCACTCCGCTGAAGAAGCCAAAGAGACCTTTGCCATCCTGAAACACGCGGGTTTCCCCAGCTTGAACATTGACGTCATGTTCTCAGTGCCTGGCCAGCCCATGGGTCCCTGGAGTGAAACGTTAGCCACGACACTGGCGCTCAAGCCGGATCACATCTCCGCCTACAACCTGAACTACGAGGAGGACACGGACTTCTTCGAGAAGCTGAAGCGAGGGCTGTATTGCGAGGAACCCGAGCGCGACGCCGAGTATTTCTATCACGCGCTCGACACACTGGAGGCGTCAGGCTTCCGCCATTACGAGATCAGCAACTACGCCACGCCCGGCCACGAGTCGCAGCACAACGCAGCGTATTGGTTCGGCAAGGACTACCTCGGACTAGGCCCCAGCGCAGTGTCAACACTGGGGCTTACGCGCTGGAAGAACATGCCAGACACGCAAGGCTACATCGACGCTGTGCAAGCTGGTGTGCTGCCACAGCAAGAAGCCGAAGCACTTACCCCAGAGCAGCATCAACTGGAACGCATCGCCCTGGAACTGCGCACCGCGAAAGGCGTGCCGATGGGGCGGCTGACCTCGGTGCCGGAGCGAACCCTGACCATGTTGCAGGAGGAGAATCTGGTGACCCTAGAAAACCAGCACATTCGCCTGACTCGACAAGGCAAGCCCTTGGCAGATTCGATTGCGGGCGAGCTAGTCGGTTAACAAAAAATGCCGCCACATCACTGCGGGCGGCATTTTCAAGAAAGGGAAATCAACCTAACTTAGCGCTGACCGCTGCGTCCTGTTGGGTTCGGATTGGTGTCCAGCGGGATGCTGACCTGCGGGAAGTCCTTCAGCGTGAGGGAGAACACCACGCCGTAGTCCGTCACACCACGATTGTCGCGCACCAGACCACCGAGGGATGCCACCCAACTGCTCAAGTCGCGATGCACTGAGTAGCTCTGGTATTCCAGGGTGCTGTCTTCCATTTCGTAAATGTGATTCATCGAGAAACCCCAATTGTCATTCAAACGAGTATAGATTCGGGAATA
>CAXNNN010000332.1:0-4764 GCA_964203095.1 Verrucomicrobiaceae bacterium
GAAGCTTTCCTCCAGGCCTGCCTTGCTGAAAAAATCGTGCAGCTGCGGGAGAGAAGAGGCGGGGAATGCCCAACGAGGTCGGGTGTTCGGGATCGGAAATTTTTCCACCAATGAAAGCGGTGCCTCCATGAAGACCGGGAAATACTCGAGACGTCCCCAAGGACCAGGGGCAGACTTCACAATCTGGCTTTTCGTCCCGCTGGCAACCGGGAGACTCTCGGAGGGGCTGCCCAATTGGGTGACGTTAATGATTCCTTCGGGCGCTTCAGCGTAGTTTTGACCCATGAAGGGTGTCTGCCCAATCACCAGAGCAGGCCATGCAGTAGTGAGTGCGACCGAGTAAAGCAGGTGGACTGAGCAGCGTGTATGAGGAAATGTCATGTAACTCTTTGAGGGGGGGTCAATGTGTGTGCAATGGCATTACACTGCAACGCAAAAACGCGGGTTTATGCTAGGGATTTTCATCTCGGTTTTTGTCGTGGAATCCGCCTCAATTAAGATACGACAGCTTCCAGTCCAGTATGTCGGAAGCGGAAGAAAGAGCTTGGGAAAATCAGTGGGAACTGTTAAAAATAGCCCTCCCATGCGATTTGCTGTCATCGAAAGCTCTCTACCCTCTGCCCACAGGACTGACTGGCGGGTGACTTGTCAGCTGGTTGCGGCCGTGTTTGCGTTCAGTTCTGGGCTGAGTTTGCTCGCCGAGAATACCTCCGTAGGGTCGATCACGGACCGCGAGGTGCAGAGGCGTCAAAGTGAAGTGCAAGAAGCGCAGGCGCAGCTTTCCGAAGCATCCTTGTTGAGTCAGAAAGGGCAAAGTGAAGCCGCGACTAGGCTGTTGTTCAAGACCTACGAGGCGTTGCCGGAATCACCGTTGTCTGGGAGTTTGAAGAGCCAATTACTTGTGTCGCTAGCGGACGCTTCCTGCGCTTGGGCAGAAGAGTTGCTCGCCCAAGGGCGCAAGGCTGATGCCCTGCGTGTCTTGGATGCCGTGCTGGCACCCAGTGTAAGCCCGGGTAATGCTCAAGTGACGAAGCTCCGTGAGCGAGCCAATGACCCTGAGCGTCATCCTCTCGCGCTGACACCCGAGCACATCGCCAATGCCAAGAAGGTGGAGCGACTTTTGATCCTCGCGGGTTCTGCCGCGGATCTAGGTGACTACGATGAGGCGATCGTGAACTATCAATCCGCCATCACCCTGGACCGCTACAACATGGCCGCTCGCCGAGGCATGGAAAAGGTGGAGCAGTTGCGAGCGAGCTACTTCAATGCGGCTCGGGATCACAAACGGTCTAAAGTGCTCAGTGAGGTCAGTTCGCATTGGGAAGATCAGGTGCCGCCCAGCACGGACGTGACAGCGCTTCTTTCAGCGGGGAGTGAGGGAGGCTTGGCGATCAAAGGAAAGCGTGAACGGCTCCAGCAAAAGCTGATCACACTTCGGGTGCCCAAGCTCCAATTCTCTGCAGCTTCCTTGGACGAAGTCATTGAGTTTATGCGATTGACCTCCCGCAATATGGACCCGGAGGGAACTGGAATCAGCTTCGTGGTGAATGTGGATCCAGAAACGCGGGACCGCAGCATTTCTCTGGATCTGATCGACGTGCCAATTGAGGAACTGCTGCGCTACGTCACCCAGCTGACCGGGACAGCCTATCGAGTGGAGGAGAATGCTGTCCTCGTCACCTCTCTGACCGACAAGTCCACCAATCTGATCACCAAGCAGTATCGCGTGCCGCCTGACTTCATCCAAAAGGGTGAGGTGGGAGCAGCAGCGGAACCGGCAGCTGATCCGTTCGCTGCCGCCCCCGCAGCCGGGGCAGGTGTTTTGTTGGTGCGGCGTATGGGAGCCAGGGAGTTCCTGGAAAGTCGGGGTGTTACCTTTGCTGAAGGTGCCTCAGCGAGTTATTCGGCAGGTTCCAGCACGCTCATCGTGCGGAACACGGCTGACAATCTTGGTCTCGTGGACACCTTGGTAGAAATGTCCGTTGGGGCAGCCCCCAAACAAGTGCTGATCGCCGTCAAGATGATGGAGATTGGCCAGCAAGAATTCTCCGAATTGGGTGCTGATGTGGGTATCGGTGCCAGCAACATGCCGGGTGCAGACCGTGTGTTTATAAGCGGCGGCAGCACAGGCACGGCCTTCAAAACTGAAGGCTCTGGGAGCAGTGCGGGACCCGTGGGTGGGCTCCCGTTGACTACCGCGGGGCTGCGCAGCTCCGGTGCCATCCTCGGTGTTCCGGGCCTTGCCGAACTGCTCGGTCAGGGCACCAGTGATCAGCCAGGGGCAACCAGTGTTTCGCCTTCTCAGTTTGCCTTGCGCGGGGTGTTCACCGATCCCCAGTTTGAGATCATCCTGCGAACCTTGAAGCAAAAGAAGGGGGTCGATGTGCTGACCGTCCCTTCGATTGTGGCCAAGAGTGGCCAGAAGGCTTCCATTCACGCCGTTCGGGAGTTCCCATACCCCACGGAGTTTGATCCACCACAGATTCCCCAGAACGTGGGTGGCTCGTCCACGGCTGTTGGAACACTTGTCAATGGAGTCCTGACCAATGCGACTTCCAGTTCGAGTTCTGGTGCTCCGATTGTGCCTGCCACACCTACCAACTTTGAAGTGAAGGAGCTGGGCATGGTCTTGGAAGTGGAGCCCAATATTTCGGCGGACGGTCGAACCGTTGAGATCTCACTCACGCCAAATTTCACCGAGTTTGAAGGCTTTATCGACTACGGCTCGGACATTCAAAATGCCATTGGCACTAGCACTTCGAGTTACAGCTTTGGCGTCACGACCACGAGTTCGCCACCCTATTACACTCAGCCGAACGACATCCTTCAGCCCGTGTTCCGCAAGAACTCACTGAACACCGCTGTCACGGTGTATGACGGCAGCACCATCGCACTGGGTGGCGTGATCGAAGAACGGCGCGCTGACTTTGACGATAAGGTTCCGGTGCTCGGGGACATCCCATTGATTGGCAGGCTCTGGCAGAGCAAGATGAGCCAAACGACCAAGAAGAACGTCATGTTCTTCATCACCGTCACCGTGGTCGACCCGGCGGGTCAGCGCGTGAACCAAGTTGCCGCGTCGCAGGCGACACGCTGATCACCGCTTCCTCCTGTCGGGTGCCAGTTGTCCGGTCTCCTGGAGGTGCTTGCGATAGTTGGTTGATATGAAGTCACGGTCACGGCAGTGAGCCAGGGCTTGATCTTCTTCAATGAACCCATGCTTCAGCAGGTGCAGAAGGCTGTCATCGATCGTGTGCATGCCGTCGCGAGATCCGATCTGGATCAGACCGGCGAGCATGGCGAATCGACGCTCGCGAATGCAGCGGCCAATCCCGTGATTCATAGTCATGATCTCCGTGGCCAACACCCGCCCTTCGGCGTCAACTCGTGGCAGGAGATGCTGGCAGACAACGCCGCGCAGACAGCTCGCTAACTGGGCTGCCACGTAGTCTTGCTGATCCTCAGGGAAGGCGTCGAAGATGCGTGTCAGGGTCCCCGTCGCCTCACTTGTGTGGAGTGTAGAAATCACCAAATGGCCTGTTTCTGCCGCCTGGATCGCTGTGCGTATGGTCTCCAAGTCGCGAAGCTCAGAAACAACGATCACGTCCGCATCTTGTCGTAAGGCACTCTTCATGGCATGCGCGAACGACTGCGTGTCACTGCCTACTTGTCGTTGGCGGATCAGGCTGCGTTCATGTTTGAAGACAAACTCGATGGGGTCCTCAATGCAGATGATGTTGGTCTCTCGCGTGCGTGCGATGGTCTGAGTCATGCTGCACAACGTTGTTGTCTTACCCGAGCCAGTTGTGCCCGTGATCAAGACCAAGCCATCTCGCATCGTGGCTAATCGAGCTACGGTGGGGCCATGCCCGAGATCAATCAGATCCGGGATCGTGTCTGGGATGTAGCGGAAGTTCGCTTCGATCCTACCCAACACATAACACGCGTTGCCCCGGAATCGGCCCAGGTTCTCCACCTGCACCGCGAAGTCCAGCTCCCACTCATGCTCCAGTCGGGCGCGCTGGCTTTCTTTGAGCACGGCCAGGATCAGCTCGCGGGTATCATTGGTGTCGAATACCTCGTCGGTGAGGGGTACCAGCCTGCCATAGATGCGGGCCATGGGAGCAGCTCCAGCGCTGAGGTGCAGGTCGGATCCCCCGCGCTCAATGACCATGGAAAGATACTCGATGAGATCGTAAGCGTGCATGGAATGAAGTGGAGAAAGACAGGGTGATGAGTGACGAAGGCGGAGTGCAGGTTGAATGCCCGGGAAGCCCAGGACGCGGATTCTCTGCGTCGTCGGGGCATCTCGTCATTCGTTCATCGGGCTTAGCCTGTGCTGACGCCGCGTGCAGCTCTGCGAAACTCGGTCTCATTGCCCGTGGCAACGATTGCCGTCGCCTCGTCGATGATTCCGGCTTCATAGGCCGAGATGATCGAGCGCAGAAAGTTGGTCGCATTCGGGTCTGACCCTCGTTGCAGGTAGTCCTGAATGTGGTCCACATCCCGCCGGGCAATCCAATCGCGGACGGCACCACCGTTCTCGATGTGCTCCACAAGCAAGGACAGACGACCGCTGGTGTTCGGCACTAGCTTTTGACAGCAAATGCCGATTAACCCGGATCATGCAATAGAACAGTAGCAACGAAGCGAATAGCCCTTCAAGGCAGGGGTTGACGCGTGTGGAAGAGTCACCGGTATGGTGAACCTACCGATTGAATACTCTGACAAGCCGGTGACCCCCTTTGGCGGGATGGCGCTGAT
>CAXNNN010000333.1:0-4758 GCA_964203095.1 Verrucomicrobiaceae bacterium
ATCACCTCCGCTCTGCTCCCATCCACCGGTCTCGAATTGTTCCCAGCTAGCACGGTCAGTCTCACCGACAGTGCTCAAATCTTCGCGCTCACAAAAGACACCCCACTTACGATGCAGGTGCAGGGGGGCATCGCTCTCGCAGGCAAAAAGGTCGTCGTCACGGCTGAGCCCCCGCTGATTACCGAGATCCTACCGCGCACCCCGCCGGGGTCCATGGGCACCACTTTTCCGTTCCAGGAATACGTGTGGCTGTTTGGCACCCAACGCTTGGATTATGACTTCAGCACCGAGGTGGAATTCACTTGGGGGGCCAATTGGAACACGGTTGAGCCGAATGGGTCGCTGCTGCTTACGCGTCTTGGTGACGATGCTAAAAAACTGGACCTTCGTTTAGGCCCTGATGGCCTGCCTTTTGTCGGGGGTAGGGTTTATGTCCCGGTTGGAGCATCCTCTGATTATCTTGAACGTCCCTTCTTGCTGAAGATATCCGACGCTGCGGCGCGGGTGGTTGCCAAGGACAGCAAGAAGAGACGGCTCTCCTTTGCCATCAGCGACCGGCAGATGACGCTGAGCATCACCAATCTCGGCGTGACCCCCAACAAAACCTACACCGCGACAGAAACGTATCCCGGTGTGCCCTGGATTCCCCGGGTATCCACCTCGCCGATTTATCGACTCCCGATTATACAGGCATACTGGCGTCCGACCAATCTCACTCCTTCAGGCGCAACGACAGCGGCCACCACCTTCATTCAGAAGCTAACCCTGGGTTGGGAGCGCCCCGATCAAAACAACTCCACGCCACTGCGCATCAGCGGCACTGCGCCCGGACAAGTCGTTACCTTGGATGCCACAGGCAAAGGCACATTCACCCTATTGGCACCGCAGGGCTACCTCGCCACCACCGCCCGACTATCGGCAAAGCTGCAAGAGCAGACCACCCCCGCTACACCAACGGCTAAGACCGTGCTGCCAGTGG
The DNA here is from genome assembly GCA_964203095.1 of Verrucomicrobiaceae bacterium. Lineage (GTDB taxonomy): Bacteria > Verrucomicrobiota > Verrucomicrobiia > Verrucomicrobiales > Verrucomicrobiaceae > JAEUHN01. The sequence goes on from CAXNNN010000333.1 coordinate 980, forward strand.
GGCAGTCCAGCACGAATCTGAATCTCCTGCTCGCCGAGCTGCACACCAGTGTGCATTTCGACAATCGCACCGATGGCGGACAAGCCACTGCAGAGGAAAAGATGGAACTGACACGCTTTGCAGCGGGGGTCACAGCTACGCCTGAGGCCCTTGTCGCCGCTGCCCCGGCAGAGTCCGGCGGTGATCTTGAGCATCAGGCCACGCAGGGAAAGAAACTGTTGGAACTGTGTCGAGAAGGTGTGGACCAAGTAACCGCAGACTTGAATACCATTATTGGCAAGCTCGATCAAGCGCCTGAGGCTGATGAACAAGCCCGGAAGAACAATCGCTTTTCGATCTTCTTTATCGCTGATCAGCTCCGCCAATTCATTCCTGCGGAAAACATCAAATCACGTGTGGATGATTTGCGCACGAACTACGGAGGCATCTTTCAGAAGCTAGCCGCGACCTCGATCACCAATCTCGCAGCCGTCGCCCGCAGCATGCGCGGCACCGACACTTGGAAAAGACTGCTGAAAATTGGCAAGTGGACACCCGGAGGCATCTTCCTCGACGACTATGATACCATGCTGGGCAGGCTCACTGACGAGGGCATGGCCGAGCTGGTCATCTCACTTGCGAATTTCTACGGCACAGCATTGGCAAACCCACAGGCCGTCAGTGTGCTGGCCTTCAACAACATCGACACCCTTCTGGGGGCTTATGCCAATGGGCGAGCCATCGCAGGATCGCTCGATGATCAAATAACCGCAGCCAACATCGGTTTTGATGTGGCCCTGATCCAGTCCCTGGTGCTCATCACCGCCACAGGCGCAGATGCGAAAGGGGTGAAACGGCTGATTTCACAGATGCTGGGCACACTTATCGGAGCCTATGCAGGCAGCCAGGAAGCCAAAGATGAACTCAAGAAGATGTGTCCCTTCTGGTCATGGCTGCTGCTTTCCAAAGACATCGCCCAGAAATGGAACCAGAAGCTCTACTATGAGTCCGGCAAGGAAGCTTTTCGCCTGTGCATGCAAGCCACGGGCGATGTCACTCTCGTCATCGGTGCGGTTGAGGGCATAGCTGCCAGGATAAGCTTTATGCGAGGTGCGGCTACCACGGAGAAGCTGGCTATCGAAGTGATTGAAGAGGTTAGCGGCTCCACATTTACCCGAGGGCAGCTACCACCCCCATTGCCCAATCCGATGAACCAAGCGATCAAAGCGCGCATTGGTCAATTCCCTTCTCCTGGATACATACTCAGACCCAATTTATCTCTCAGCGATGCAATTGATCTTGCCACTAGCCTGAGCAATGACTTGATGAGAAAAGTCAAAAGCCTCGGCTCAAAAAGCTCTAGGCCTACGGTAGTCTCGATTGCAGTGGATCGAGAGTCTGGGGTTCCTTTCGCGGGGCAGAGTCTTGGTAACCTACCTGAAAGGTTCCCAGAAAATGTGAGCAATAAACTGCGTAATGCAATGTCGCCAAATCGATTGATGACTTGGGAAAGCGAAAATTGTGCCGAATTCGGTGCTCTTAATGATGCGCTTATTGCAGGAGCAAAGCCCGAAAACATTGTAATTCGAACTATAAAGCTACACAAGGAAACGGTTCACGCACCTTGCCTCAACTGTAGGGTTTGGATAGACGAGCTAGGAATTTATGTTGTCCCACGATAATGAAAGATTTGCCATCACACTATATTGAAAGAGGTTTTTTTTGGTCGCACGAACTAGAACTGCTATTACGTAACTTCGAAGGAAAAACATTGCCTTATTTGCGCTCTATATCTGGGACTGTGGAAAATCTCTGTTTTGATGTTTCTATATGGATCAATCTTGGTAAAAAAGATTGCGCGGCTTTTGAGAACACTGAAGCTGTTATCCAAGAAGAAGTAGTTCCGGTCGCGGAAGAAAATCCCGAAAGTGATGGCATTCTCTGGATGTTAACCAAATCAGGCAAACTCTACGGTTATCATGATTTTGCAGTCTATCGAATGGGCGATCCAGATGACGACTGGCGAACAGCACTAAACAAGCTAATCCAAGGAGAAGACCCTGTATTCATCGGCAACGCGATGGACTACATAGATGACTGACAATCAGGCCAGCGTTAGCCTATTCATGAGCCGTTTGGTGGAAACGCTGAATAGGCCATGCCCTGAGGCTATGAAAGGCACGAAGCGGTAGCGGCAGGCACACTGCGTAGCGCGGATGCACTCGGCGGGCCGCCGAGTGCGACATGCGGGCCGCATGTGCTCCCCGTTTGAATCGCTCAGAGCTTTGCGCTATTGACCCCGCCCCGGCGGCCTGCTTTACTCAGGTCACTCATGGATTCAAAGAGGCTTGGTCAATTGTTGCTCACCGGCGTGCCCGGTCTTGAACTCGATAGCGAAACCGCAGCGCGTCTGAAGAAGCTGCAACCCGGCGGGTTCATCCTGTTTGGGCGGAATATTCACTCGCCAGAACAGCTGCGGAAGCTCTGCGATGACCTTCGCGACATCTCGGACACGGAGCCGTTTATCACCATTGACCAGGAAGGCGGCCGTGTCTCGCGCCTGCGCCTGATCGGGCAAGAGCCGCCCAATGCGCAGTCGCTGCGTGACAAAGGCGACCCGGCGCTGATCACCACGCACGGCAAGCTGACGGGGCAGCTGTTGCGCTTCTTCGGCTTCAATCTCGATCTCTGCCCGGTGCTCGACATTTCCTATGATGACGCGGCGGACAACTCGCTAAAAGGCCGCACCTATGGCAAGGACCCGCAGCAGGTCATCACCAATGCGGGCATCTTCAACCGCGCCATGCGCAAGGAAGGAATCCTGAGCTGTGGCAAGCATTTCCCTGGCTACGGCCCGGCCGACTGCGACCCGCATGAGTTTCTGCCGGTCATCACCAAGAGTCGCGCTGACTTGGAGCGCGACGAGTTGATGCCCTACAGTGCCTTGTTGCCAGAGTTGGACAGCGTGATGACCTGCCATAGCAACTACACCGCCTTTGACCCAGGCCGTGGTCGCTGGCCCGCCAGCCTGTCGCACAACATCGTGACCAAGCTGCTGCGCGATCAGATGGGCTTCCAAGGCCTCGCCATGACGGATGATTTGGACATGGGCGCGATCTTGAATGAGGTCACCTTTGAACAGGCCATTCAGGAAGCGGTGCGTGCAGGCAATGACTTGGTCATGATCTGCCATCGTCTCGAAATGGTCGAGCTGGCTCGCGAGCATCTGGAAGGCGTCGAGTCGCCGATCCTCTACGATGCCCTGCGCCGTATCGAGCAAACGAAGAAGAAGCTCATGCCGCCAACCGCCTTCGATCTCAATCGCTGGGCATCGCTCAACGAGGAGGTGTGGAAGCTCCGTGTCGATGTGCTCGGTGAAGAGCTGGCCGCCAATCTCAGCGTCGAAGATGGTAAGCGCTCGCCCGTGGAGCTGTATTGATGTTCATCCTTTAGCCTTCTGCTTTCATCCTTTCTTATGTTCCCCGTCATTGCCCAACTCCTTCAGCTTCAAGAGCGCGATCAGCGCCTGAACAATCTCCAGCGCGACCTGAAGGACGTGCCTAGCCTGCAAGCCCGCGCGAAAAGCCAGCTCGCAGGCGATCAGGCCTCGGTTGATGCAGCCCATCTCGGGATGCGTGAGATCGAAGTGAAGATCAAAGCCCTGGAGATCGACATCCAGACCCGCAAGAACACCATCAAGCGCCTGCATGACCAGCAGTTCGAGACGCGCAAAAATGATGAGTTTCAAGCGCTGGGCAATGAGGTGAAGCGCTACGAAGCCGAGGTCTTCGGCATGGAAG
>CAXNNN010000334.1:0-4751 GCA_964203095.1 Verrucomicrobiaceae bacterium
TGAACTCGCGCCAGCCAATGATCTGCCGAATGAATCCCTCCAGCGAGTTCAGCGGCACCTCATGCTCCGAGGCATAGTCCAGCGTGCGGTCGATGATCTCCTGCGGCGTGATCAAGCCGATGTTCAGCGGCGCGGTCAGCGTGCTGTGATACAGCCAAGGCTGCGTGACGCTGATCGCATCTTCATAGTGACCGAACAACACGAGACGCTGCTCCAGAAAAGCCTCCAGCTCTTGCAGTGCCTGCTCACGCGTCACCGGCCATCGGAACTTTGCCACACTCCCCAGTGCCTGAGGAAACTTGGTCGCGACATAGGCCTTCGCTTCCGTTAGGGCCTCCGTCTCGGCATACACCGGCAGCGCCGGAGCGCGATGCCCCTTGGGAAGCTTCTGGCGGTTCTCAGTGTCATAGCTCCACTGCCCACCGAGCGGACCGCCATCGGCATCGAGCAAGATGCCAAGCCGCTTGCGCTGTGCCTGATAGAAGGCCGCCATGAACGGCTTCTTTTTGCTGCCAAGCTGTTGGTCGATGAATGACAACGGGCTCAAGAACATGGGCGTCTCATGCACGACAAGCTTAGCCTCTAGCCTTCGCAGCCGACGGTTCAGCACATTATCCACCACTTCGCAGACATGCAGGACGCTGACGTTTTTCAAATGTGGAGCCAGCAGCTCGGCGATGGTCGTGGGCTGGCCATCGGTCTCCACTCGCGTCACCTCGTAGCCGCGGCTCTGCATCGTCTGCATCCAGTGCGTCATCGTCGCGCGATGCAGCAATCGCTTCTGCGCATGGAAGTTCAGCGGCCAATGCCGGTCATTGCCAAAGAACAACGAGTCCTCGACCAGCAGCACCTTGCGTCCCTTCGCCAGCGCGGGATGCGGATCGAAAAGCTGATGTGGGAAGACGAGGGAGATTTCCATCCGCAAGGCAACGTTTCAGTCCGCTGACGAGACGCGTCGAAGTCGCAAGCGGATCGGCCCCTTCGCCAGCACTGCCGATGAGATCACGCGACCAAGCTGCGTGCATTCCATCGCGCCTTCCGCAATGAGTTGATCCGCCACCTCCCGCACCGCAGGCATGAGCGACCGCCAGTCATCGCTCAGTGAACGAGCGACTTCGGATGGGCAAAGCGTGGCCTCGCCTTGGCGAGCAGAGGCCAGCGACAGCAATCTCTCTCGAAGCTCAAGCCGGTCCATGCGCCTTCGTTCTTCGGCAGCGGTCGCTGCAATGCTTCACTTCTTCCCAGCAGCGCTCCCACTTTTTCCGCCAGGTGAAAGGGCGGCCACAGGTCATGCACGGCTTCTGAGGTAGATGCTGTTTCTTCACGCCCTTCATGCACGGGGAAAGTCTGCGCCGGCAGCGGTCTCGGTCCAAGTCTCGACATCTCGTTGCGCACCAGCCGCACGGTCCTTCAGCTTCTTCGCAGCATAAGCCCCGAGCGGCAGGCGGAAAGGAGCTTGGCCTTCCATCACCAGCTTCACGATGATCTCCGCTGCCCGTGCTGGATCGCCGGGTTGCGAGCCATTGATCTTCGCCAGCCAGGCCGCGAAGCGACCCACGGTATTTGCATACACCACACTTGCGGGAGCCGGTGCATGGTCGATGAAGCCCGTGCGGAACGGCCCCGGCACCACCAGCGTCAAGCCAATGCCAAAGGGCTGCACCTCCGCCTTCAGCGCCTCGCACGCACACTCCAGAGCCGCCTTCGGCGCGCCATACGCGGAGAAGCCCGCATAGTTCCCATGCGCTGCCGCTGCGCTGATGTTCACGATGTGGCCAGCCTTCCGCTCGCGCATCTGCGGCAGCACCGCACGCATCAGTGCAAGTGGTCCATGATAGTGCAGGTCGAAGCTCGCTCGCTCCGTCGCCTCGTCCGTCTCCTCCAGCGGCGCGATCAATCCACGGCCCGCGTTGTTCACCAGCACATCGACTTGGCCAAAGGCGTCCATGGCTTGCTGAACGATGGCTTTAGCCTGTTCCGTGTCCGCCACATCCTGAGCCAGAGTCAGGCATTGATCACTGGCCAAGTCCTGCAGCGGGGCCTGATCACGCGCAGTGGCAACCACACGCGCCCCGGCTTGCAGCGCTGCGAGCGCCAGTTCCTTGCCAAAGCCACGCGATGCACCGGTGATAAGCCAAACGGGAGAAGTCATGCGAGGGCATACGAGTCGAATTAGCGACGGGCTGCGAAGATGTCGATATCGAAAGCATATCTGGAGGATAGACCTCCGGGCTGTCAATGGCCTGAGGCATTCCTGCCTAAAGCAATGTCATCTGATGGGCGGGCTGGAAAGCCCACTGACCTCTGACAGACCTGGAGGTCTATCCTCCGCGCTGCGCAGAAGCCCACCTTGTTCACGGGGCCTACTTCCCGCGTAAATGCCGCGCCAAATCACCGCCGTAGCCCGCGAGTTCCAGGAAGGCGCTGCCGATGACCTGACCCTTCGCATCCAGGACATCGCAGGCACCTTCCCAGTAGGCGAGCCCGGTGATGGGGTTGCTCAGCTCTTGAATGTCGGCCAGAGGGCGCAGTTCAAAGACGGCGTCGTGCGTTTCGATGCGCGTGGCGATGGGGTAGACAGCCTTGCTCTTCGGGCTGGTCCAGGTGCGCAGCGGTTGCCAAGTGAAGGCGCTGGTGTGCGTGGCGTAGCCGTCCTTGCCCACCCATGCCAGCGTGCTGCCGTTTGGGTCGCTGCTGCCATCGGCGCGTCTCATGCGATACACCATGACCTCGCGGCCATCGTTGAGTTGCAGGCTGGCCCAGTCCCAGCCGACCTGACCTTCGTCGAGTTGGCTACTGCTGAACTCATGGTCCATCCACGCGCTGCCGGTGACTTCGTGCGTTGCATTACCAACGTTCAACGTGCCAGTGCAGTGCAGACGCGGGAAGGTCAGGTAGTGGCTCGCCGCCTCCGGGGCGAGTCCTTTGCGTGAGACGCCGTCCTTGCCAAAGAAGACGAGCGGCTTTTGTGGGTGCAGCGTGAGCTGAAGCAAGGCCTCCGCGTTGATCGTCGCCGCGAGCTGCATCGCGTCCTCGCCCTTCAGCGACCAATTGCCATTGCGCACGTCGAGCGTGGTCGTGGAAGAGGCAGCATCCCAACCTTCGCGATTCAATCGCTCTTCATGGATGAACTTACCCGTGCGGACATCAAGCAACGCACAGTGCGCAAGGTAGAGCTGCTGCTTGTCCCTTGAAGCTTGGCGAAAGAAAGTGACCTGAAAGCCGAAGCGCTGACCTGTCGTGCTGTCGAGATGCCCGGTGATATACCACCACTCCGTGCGGAACTCTGGGTGGCTGCCATGATCGCGCGGGAAGTTGAAGACGCGTCCGGGTTGTGGGATGGCGAAGCCGTCGCTGGTGGTTTGAGCTTGAGCCGAAAGTGAGAACCACAGATGGACACCGATGAACAGGGATCGAATCACAGTCCAAGCAACCGAAGCCCGAATGCCCTCTAGTTGTAGCTGGCCTCTATGAGGCCGGACCTGCTGCGTTTCCTCCGCCGTCATGATGATGGTGGTCTTGGTCAGCGTGTGTCCGTTGGAACAACAAACTCCCAAGCCTCTTGGCTCGTAGAGCCGGGCTACAACGGAGCGCGCTTGGCGCATGAATTTCAGAATGCTCTTCATTCTTCCCGATCCGCTTTGAGTTTTGCACTCCACTTGCCGACAAAAGCCGCAACAACGACGCCCACCAACAGCACCGCCACACCCAGCGCCAGCAGTTGCCACTGCGGCAAGGAGAAGGACAGTGTCCAGCCGAAGGACTGCTTGTTCACGCGATAGATCAGCAGCCAGCCGAGCCATAACCCGCTGACCGTGCCCGCGATGACACCCGCCAGAGCAATGCCAAAGCCCTCCCACGCACCGGCCGCAGCGACCTGACGCGGTGTAAAGCCAATCGCACGCAGTGTTTGCAGATCTGCTTTTCGATCCAGCAGCAGACTGGCCAGCGCCAGCCCCAGCCCTGCGACCGCAACGACGACGCCCACGGCCTCCAGCGCATACGTGACGGCAAAGGTTTGGCGGAAGATGCGCAGGGCCTCGCTGCGCAGATGGCTCTGCGTGAAGATGCTGAGGCCGGGATGCTTCTGCTGGAGCGCGGTAGCGACCGCATCGGCATTGATACCCGGCTTGAGCATGATCGCGACACGCCACGCTTGATCCGTGGCGAACCAGTTATGAAACACCGGCTGCGCGAGGGTAATGGAACCGCGCTCATTGCCATAGTCCGCGTAAATGCCCGCGATGCGGACCGCCTTCACGCCCTGCGGGGTGGGCAGGGGAATCTCGTCTCCCACACGATAGGCGAGCCGTTCGCTCAGGCTTTCATTGATCAGCACCGCGTTGCTGGCTCGCTGCCAGTCATCCGCCGGGCGCTGCACCCAGGCATACAAATCATAGCGCTGTGTGAAAGGCACGTCCACGCCCAACACATGCACAGGGCCATCCGCCAGCAGCACGCTCGCATGATTCAATGCGACAACGTCTGCGATGCCCGGATGGACGCGCATCGCGTCGAGCGTGCGCGTGCTGATCAGATGCGTGGACGAGGCACTCTGTGCGCCTGCGCTGGAGACATAGATGTCCGCCTTCATGGACCGCTCGACCCAATCGCGCATGGTGTGATCAAAGCTGGCAATCATGATGGCCATGCCACACGTCATGGCCACTGCACTGGTCAACGCTGCGATGGCGAAGCGATGCCGAATGGAAGGCCAGCGCAGATGACTGAAGGCGACATTGCGCACCGGA
>CAXNNN010000335.1:0-4743 GCA_964203095.1 Verrucomicrobiaceae bacterium
GTCAGAAGTTTGGCCAGCCGTCTGAGATCGCGCCGTCGTTGAAGGAAAGCTTCGAGAACCGCAAGCCGATGGTGGCCAAGCTGGATGCGAACATCCAGGCCATCGCACGTGGCGAGAACGTGAAGCCCTTGATCTCAGAAGACCCCAAACCTGATCCGACGCCAGCCGTTGTCAGCGTGGCGGATCAGATGGTTAGCTTTCAGGTGGCAGAGGGCTATGAGGTGAATCTCTTCGCCTCCGAAGAACTCGGCGTTGCCAAGCCCACGCAGTTCACTTGGGACGAGCGCGGTCGTCTATGGGTGGCGTGCTCACCGACATATCCGCAAACCGTGCCCGGCGTGCGCCCCTCGGATTTCATCTTGGTGCTGGAAGACACGAATCATGATGGCAAGGCCGACAAGTCGCATCGCTTTGCTGAAGGCTTGACCATGGTCCAAGGCGTCGAGTTGGGTGCGGGTGGACTGTATGTGTGCGACTTTGATCAGATCGTTCATCTGCGGGACACCGATGGCGATGGCAAGGCCGACACGAAGAAGGTGCTGTTCGGCGGCTTCGGCATTGGTGATACGCATCAACTTGCGAATTCGATTTCGCATGGCCCCGATGGCAGCCTGTGGTTCACGCAGGGCCTTCATGCGTTTTCTCGAGTCGAGACAGCACATGGTCTTGCCAGACTTGATAAGGCGGGTGTGTGGCGTTTGAACCCGCGCACGGAAAAACTGGAAGCCTACTTCAACGGCGGCAAGGCCGGGCACAACTGCTGGGGCGTGGTCTTCGATGATTACCATCAGCTCTTCCACAAAAGCGGCGACCGCCCCGATGGCTACTACAGCGTGCCAGGCATGGTGAACATTCCTGATCCTGATGAATACCACGGCGTGGGCAATCTGTTCTTCAGCAACCCGAAGACAAATAGCATCGACATCATCGGCACCTCCGCGCTGCCGAAGGACATCCAAGGCTGCGCTTTGATCGGCGGTTACTTTGGCAACGTGGTCGAGCTGCACCGCATCCTGGATGACGGGGCGGGCTTCAAGAGCGAGCAATTGCCCAAACTGATGACCTCCACCAGCAAGGCCTTCCGCCCTGTGGATGTCAGCGTGGGTCCCGATGGCGGCATGTATCTCGCCGACTGGTTCAACCCTGTCATCGGCCATTACCAAGCGAGCTATGCCGACCCGCAACGCGACCGCACGCATGGCCGCATCTGGCGCATTTCGGCCAAGGGCTACAAGCCGGTGCGTCAGCCTGACCTCGGTGCGATGAAGCCAGCGCAGTTGCTGGCGCAGTTGAGCTCGCCAGAGCGCTGGACGCGCTATCAAGCGAAGCGCTTGCTCTTCGATGCGCCCACGAACGATGTGCTCGCCGCTGCCGATGCTTTCGTCGCCAAGACAACCGACGAACACACACTGCTGGAAGTGTGCGGCGTGTTTGAGGCGCAAGAATCACCCCGCAAGGCGTTGCTCCAGAAGTTGCTCGCGGCCAAGGATGCGCGAGTGCGTGCCTATGCTGCACGTGTTGCTGGCTACTGGGCGAATCGCTTGCCAGAGGTGCTCGCGCTGCTGGGCAACAGCATCACTGACGAGCATCCGCGCGTGCGCTTGGAAAGCATTGTCGCCCTGGCTCGTGTGGCCAAGCCGGAAGCTATCGAAGTCGCCACCCGCGCGCTCGATCTGCCGCGCGACAAGTTCATCGACTATGCTCTCACGCAGGTCGTGAAGGCGCTGAAGCCGCAGTTCCAGCCCGTGCTTGCGAGCTTGAAGTTCGATGGCAAACCCGAGCACGCGGCCTTCGTGAAGAAACTCGCCAGTGCTGCCCCCGTTGCTGAGCATCCCGGCAAGCTGGTCTATGATTCGCTCTGCCTGAACTGCCACCAACCCGCGGGTCTCGGTCTACCCGGTGTGTATCCTTCCATTGCGAAGAGCGACTGGGTCCATGGCGATCCCGCCACGCTGATCAAGATCACGATGCATGGCCTGATCGGTCCGATCGCCGTCAATGGACAGCCATTCACACAAGTAGCGCCCATCCCCATGCCGCCCATGGGCTTGAACGATCAGCAACTCGCCGACGTGCTGACCTACGTGCGAAGCCAGTTCGGCAACCAAGCGCCTGCGGTGAAGCCTGATGACGTCAAGGCCGTGCGCGCCGCGAATGAAGGCCGCTCGACGTTTTGGACGGCGAAGGAGCTGGGGCGGTAGGGTGACGCTTGGAAACTCATTTGAAGCTGCAAGCCGACTTCTTTGGAGCATGGCGCGGAAGCGCCCGAGCCGGATGTAACAGCCGAGGCAACGAGGCTCTGATGTATTTCCCAGCACTGGGAGTATGGCAAGAGCCTCCTGACGTCGGCTGCTACCTTTGAGGGAGGCGCTTACCGCGCCGCATTCCGATGATGGGTCCGCGATGTTTTTAAACATGGCTAAGCGCGCCGCAAGACAGCGGGGCTTGTTGCGTTCTCAACGTCCCTCATGAGAACGCTGCTCGCTTTGCTTTGCCTTGTCTCCGTGGTCGCTCACGCGGCGGATCGGAAACCCAACTTCATTGTCATCAACATCGACGACATGGGGTATGCGGACATTGGGCCATTTGGCTCGAACTTGAACCGCACGCCGAACCTGGATCGCATGGCGGCGGAAGGCATGAAGCTGACCAGTCACTACGCGGCCCCCGTGTGCTCGCCCTCGCGCTCGGCGCTGATGACGGGATGCTATCCGAAGCGTGTGCTGCCGATTCCAGGCGTGCTGTTCCCCGCAGCGGCGGTGGGTTTGCATCCGCAGGAGGAAACGGTGGCCGATGTGTTGAAAGGCGCGGGCTATGCCACCGCCTGCGTGGGCAAATGGCACCTGGGCGATCAGCCGGAGTTCCTGCCCACGGCCCAGGGGTTTGATCACTACTATGGCATTCCGTATTCCAACGACATGGGGCCGGGAAGCGAGGGATCTAAAAGCGACCTGGGCGAGCCTTTGCCGGAGGCCAAGCCCTCAAAACCTGCGGTCGTGGAGCCTGAGACTGGAGTCGTTGGAAGTCGCCAGCCGCCACTGCCCTTGGTGCAGGATGGCAAGGTGATCGAGCGGGTCGGGCCTGAAGGCCAGCAGTCCATCGTGCAGCGCTACACGGAGCAGGCGATAAAGTTTATCAAAAACAACCAGACCAACCCTTTCTTCCTCTATCTGCCACACAATGCGATTCACTTCCCCTTGTATCCGGGCAAGGCTTTCCACACGAAATCAAAGAACGGGCTCATCGGTGACTGGATCGAGGAGGTGGACTGGAGCGTTGGCGAGGTGCTGAATGCGTTGCGCGAGCTGAAGCTGGACGCGAGCACGCTGGTCATCTTCACCTCCGACAATGGTGGCACGCCGCGCTCGGTGAACACGCCTCTGCGTGGTAACAAAGGCAGCACTTGGGAAGGTGGCATGCGGGTGCCCACGCTGGCCTGGTGGCCGGGCAAAATCGCAGCGGGCAGCAGCACGGCTGAAATCACCAGCATGATGGATGTGCTGCCTACCTGTGCATCGCTGGCGGGTGCATCGTTGCCGAAGCGCAAGATCGATGGCGCAAATCTCTGGCCGCTGCTGTCGGGTGAAGCTGGTGCTCGGCCCCATGAGGTCTTCTATTATTACCACGGCTTCAACCTGCAAGCCGTGCGCTCCGGCGATTGGAAATTGCAGATTGCAGGAGGCGATGCGCCGAAGAATGGGAAGAAGAAGCAACCTGGTGCTAAGCAGGAAGGCTTCCCACGACTCTACAACCTCAAGGACGACATTGGTGAGTCCAAGAATGTCGCGGCAGCGCATCCCGAGGAAGTGAAGCGCTTGCAGGCGTTCGTGCAGAAGATGGAAGATGACCTGGGTGTGACGAAGCTCGGACCTGGCGTTCGTGAGCTGGGCCGTGTCACGAATCCACAGCCGTTGATGGGCCTGGACGGCACGATCCGGGAGGGCTTCCAGCCGTGATGCGTTGGATCTGGCTATGCCTCGGATTCAGCGTCGTCTTGAGCGCCGCCGAGCGGCCCAATGTGCTGCTCATCATGTCCGACGATCTCGCGGCCACGCTGGGCAGCTACGGGCATCCGCAAGCGAAGACGCCGCATGTGGATGCGCTGGCGAAGGAGGGCGTGGTCTTCTCGCGCGCTTACTGCCAGTTCCCCCACTGCAATCCCTCGCGCTCGTCAATGATGACCGGCCTGCGCCCGAACACGACGCGCGTGACCAACAACGAGGACAATCTGTATCACAACCTACCGGGCGTCATGACAATGCCGCATTGGTTCCGGCAGAATGGCTACGCGACTGCACGCTGCGGCAAGATCTTCCATCTCGGCGTGCCCTCGGGTCTGGAGAGCATGGATGACCCGCAAGGCTGGGATTTCGGCACCGAATTCAAGAGCGAGCTACCGTATCCGAAGAAGCGCGAGAGCGCGGTGAAGATCAAGAGCGGCAAGAAGCAGGGACTGACTTGGCAAGAGATTCCACAGGACGATGAAGCCCTAGTCGATGGTGCGTTTGCCAAGACGGCCATCGAATGGCTGGACGAGCGGGACAAGTCGAAGCCCTTCTTTCTGGCGGTGGGCTTTCATCGTCCGCATCTGCCGTTGGTCGCCCCCGCGAAGTATTTCGATCTGTATCCCTTCGACAGCATCACACTGCCCGAAGCACCTGCGGATGACGAAGCGGACATTCCGCTGCCAGCACGCAATGGTGCGGTGCCCGGCTACGCGCTGTCCGCCACGCCCGATCAACG
>CAXNNN010000336.1:0-4733 GCA_964203095.1 Verrucomicrobiaceae bacterium
GAAGGCAGCAACCTTACCCCAGGCGATCCCTCCAAGAGCACCACTTACACCTCCACCACCCTGCCCGACACCGACGATCTGGCCATGCCACCGAAGGGCGACCGCCTGACCAAGGAGCAGCAGGACCTGATCAAGCAGTGGATTACCGAAGGTGCCAGCTTTGGGGCCTGGAAGGGTGCTGAAAAGTAAGCAACCACAGGATTTGAAAACCCCGGCGGCTCGTTCGAGCGCCGGGGTTTTTTGTTGGCGTTCGCTGTAGGGTCTCGATTGGTAATCAGGGCTACTCCACAAAAAAGCCGGTCCCCTCGCGGAGACCTGCTTCTCAAATGACGCGCAGGCGAATTACAGGCCCTTGCTGACGATGTATTTCACCAGATCGACCACGCGGTTGGAGTAACCCCACTCGTTGTCATACCAGCTCACCAGCTTGAAGAACTTGTTGTTCAGTTCGATGCCGGAACCAGCGTCGAAGATCGAGCTGCTCTGGTCGTGGATGAAGTCGGTGCTGACCACTTCGTCGGAGGTCCAGGCGAGGATGCCCTTCAAGTAAGTCTCGCTGGCCTTCTTCATGGCAGCGCTGATTTCCTTGTAGCTGGTTTCCTTCTCCGTCTTCACGGTGAGGTCCACCACCGACACGGTCGGTGTCGGCACGCGGAAGGACATGCCGGTCAGCTTGCCCTTCACTTCTGGAATGGCCAGACCCACAGCCTTCGCAGCACCCGTGCTGCTTGGGATGATGTTGATCGCGGCGCTGCGGCCACCCTTCCAGTCCTTGGCGCTTGGGCCGTCCACCGTCTTCTGCGTGGCAGTGTAGCTGTGGATGGTGGTCATGAGGCCTTCGGCGACGCCGAAACCTTCCTTCAACAGCACGTGCACGACCGGGGCCAAGCAGTTCGTGGTGCAGGAGGCATTGGAGATCACGTGGTGATTCGCGGCATCATACTTCTCATGGTTCACGCCCATGACGATGGTGATGTCCTCTTCCTTACCAGGAGCCGAGATGATGACCTTCTTCGCACCCGCGTCAATATGGCCCTGGGCCTTCGAGCGCTCGGTGAAGAGACCGGTGGACTCGATCACGATGTCCACACCGAGTTCCTTCCAAGGCAGAGCGGAAGGACCAGCACGAACGGCGAGGCACTTGATCTCATGACCATCGACAACCAGGATGTCGTCTTCAGCCACGTCAGGGCTGCTCTTCTTGGAAAAGACTTCTTCCTTCGCCTTACCCTGCGTGGAGTCATACTTCACGAGGTAGGCCAGGTTATCCGCAGGCACGAGGTCATTGACGGCGACGACGTCGATTTCCTTGCCGAGCAGACCCTGGTCACAGATAGCGCGAAACACCAGGCGACCGATGCGCCCGAAACCATTGATGCCGATTTTGACCATGTTACTTCAGTTTGTTGGGATTGATTGGAAGGCAGGCATACCGCGCTGCGAACAGGGTGTCAACCCCGTGCCTCCTCGCCGACTTGCTGGTGCAGCTACTGGGCCAGACTTGGGGGCATTTGAGCACGACCAAGCCGGGCACTTGCATCCCGCCGTCTACCGCGGCCCGATCAAGAACAGCCCGCTCTGTCCGCTTGCCGTGTAGCGCCCGGTCATAAGCCCCTGCTTTTGCAGCAGGGCACCGCCGAAGGTCAGGCTCACCCCGTTAGCGGTGTCTACGTAGCTCCCCGTCGCGATGCCTGTCGTCGGGCTGAAGGTGATCGTCGCCTTGTCCGGGCCGTAGTAGAGAATCTTGTTCGCCGTGTTCCAGGTCATGGCACGATCCACAGCGGTCAAAGTGAGCGCCGTTGGCGTGGACATATCCGGGCCGCTCAAGCGCAGCCACGTGTTCTCGAAGGTGTTAGCCAGACTTGCCAGCGCACGGTTGTTAATCAAAGGCGCAGTGTAGCGACTGCCGACGACAGCACGGGTCACGTTGAACCCAGCTGGATACGTCAGCGTCCTCGGCACCGCATTCGGCTTCACCCAGCGCCATTGGCCATCCAGGTCACTGATACCCGCCACGTGGCGGAAGGTCAGCTTACCTGCCAGGAAGCCAGAGCCATAGAGACTCCGGTGCAGCGACCACTCACCATTGCGCGACACACGATTGGCGAAGGTCGTCGTCGTGCCATCGGCCAGCACCAGCGTGCCCGTGGCGGCTCCCGTGTAGGCCATCGTCAAGCTCGCGTAACCATCGCCTCCGGGCAGCGTCGTCACATCCGTGCTGCTCGGCGCGACCATCGCCAGCGTGTATTGGCCCCTCTGCGGTGCGGGCACGGTCTTGGTGAAAACGGGGAACCGCTGGGCATCAATGGCGTGGCTTGTGCCATCGGCGCTGAACGTCCCCGTCAGTTGGAAGCCGTCCGTCGTGCTCGCCGCCAGCGCCAAATGCAAGTCACCCACGATACTCGGCAGCCCTGTGCGCAGCAGCACGACGAAGGCGCGGCCGTCACTGCCCATGCCACCGGTGAAGGCATAGCGCTTGCCCTCGATCACCACACTGCCACTCAGCGCGCCCGTGCTGCTGACCACCATGCTTTCCAGCCCACCGCTGATGTCCGTGCCGTTGTTCAAGATGCCGCCGAAGCTCCCCGCCGCCGCCGTGCTGAAATTCGCCGGTGCTAGGATGGGCGATGTCGCAGGACTGCTCGGCACGTTCAAGCGCGTCAGCGCACCCGCCCCTTCGCTGCCGGGATACGGGAAGCCCGTGCCGGGTTCGATCAGCAGGTAGCCCGCCTTGTAGCTCACCAAGAAGTTACCACCCGCCAGCCCCTGCTTTTGCAGCACCGCGCCACCGAAGGGCACCGTCAGCTTGATCGCTGGATCATAGTAGCTGCCCGTCAGGATACCCGTGCTCGGCACCACCGTCGCGGCCAAGCTCTCCGGGCCGTAGTATGCCAGCGCGTTCGTGCTCAGCCAGCTCAGCGTCTTTGCCAGCCCGCCATTCGGCAGCACCGTGCCCGCCAGTGAGAGCCGCGCGTTGTAGTGCTGATTCGCCAGTTGGCCCAGTGCCCGCGTGCCAGCCGCAGGCGGCGCATAAAGGGAACCCACCAGCCCTGGCGCAAGGCTGAACCCGGCGCTGTAGCTCCTGTCCGCCGCGTTCGGATTCTTCACCCAGCGCAGCGCCCCATCCACATCGCTCACCCCCGGCACATCGCGGAAGGTCAGCACCCCGGCCACCTGCCCCTTGCTGCTGTAGAGCAGTTGGAACAGGTGCCACTGCTGGTCCGCCGTCAGGTAGCCCGTGTGGGTGAAGGCCACCCCATCGCCCGTCTTGCCACCCGCCGTGATCACCCCCAGCGTGCTCACCTTCGCCCAGCCATAGCCATCCCCCTCCGGCTTCGTCGCATCGCCCGTGCTCACCGCCGGCACCAGGAAGGTGTAGCTCTTCACCAGTAACGGCGGAGCTTTATTGATCGAAGAATACGGAGCCTGCGCGATCAATCCCGTGCCCACCGTGGCATCGCCACTGACCGTGCCCCGCAGCGTCAAAGCCCCGCTCGCCGTGCTGCCCAGTTGCAGGGTCACGCTCAGTGCCGTCTTGCCCTTGCGCAGGATCGCGCCGGTGTAGCTACCGTCCACCAGCACGCTGCCGCTCAGCGAGTAGGTAATGCCGTTCAGCACCACCTTACCCGTGAAGGCACGCGTGCTCAGCAGCTTGAGACCCATGATCGTGCCCACCACGTTGCCATTAGCATCCTTCAACAGACCTTGATAAAGCCCCACCTGCCCCGTGGCGAAACTCTGCGCCGTGAACACCGGCTCCGGCACCGCGCTGCCCGGTGCTGCCGCGTTTGTGTTCAGCACCGCCAGCGTCAGGTCCCCGCTGATCCCACCCCAGGCCCCGCGCACCGTCGCTGGGGCATTGATGAAGACCTCCCCTGCCGTCGCCAAGCCGCTGCTCGTGATGTTCATCACGGCCCCATTCACCACCGACCAAGAAGGCTCTGTGCCCGCCAGTTCGATCCGCGTCCCATCATCCATCGTCGCCACCGCACCGAGCTGCGTCGCCTGCCCCTCGTTCACCGCCGAAGGAGCCGCCGCCAAGGCCAGCGACTGCGCTTCATAGAGCTGGCCCATGAAGCCATGCTTCATCGACTGCGTGCCGACACTCGCAGTGCCCACGATCTCGCCCAAGCTACCGTCCTCGGAGTAGTTCGCACTCACCGCACGACCACCCGCCGCATCTGCGGAGTCCGTGGGGATGGAGTAGTGAGTGCTGGAGCGCGGTTCGGCGAACACCGGGGTCAAAGCCGCCACCAAGAGAGCGACGGGCGCGCAAAAGCCCAAAAAATGAGAATGGAGTGCCATGGGGGGCGCTAGGACTTGGCTGCGGACGATTTGTCTGGCAGCACCAGCTGAGACACAGACGCTGTGGGAATGCCTGCCATGTGAGGGTCGCGATGCACGAGGACTGCGCCATGCTCAGCGGCGGTGGCAGCGATGAGAGCATCCATGTTCGGCAAACGCTCCTTGGCTGTTTGCCTCAGCAAATGCGCACGATGCGCAATGGCGTCATTCGTCGGGATTCCCTCCCCCAGCAGGGCACGGTAGATTTGCATCGCCCCGCTTCTTGCTTCGGCATCCGGGGTTAGTTCATAGAGTCTGTTGCGGAACTCCAACCAAGACACCGAGCAGATGCGCACCCCATGAGCCTCATCTGCGATCAAGGCATCCACCACCTCCCAACCGGATTCCTCTCGGTAGTGGGCAATCAAGGCCGACGTGTCTAGCAGATG
>CAXNNN010000337.1:0-4724 GCA_964203095.1 Verrucomicrobiaceae bacterium
AGTTGTGGAAGATCTTGCCCACGCAGCGGCTGGTGTAGCCGTGCTCCTTGAACCAAAGCGGGATCGTCGTCACGTCCGGGTTCAGCTCGCGGAAGCCGGTGCCATTGTGCCAGAGGCGCAGCGTGTCGGGCCGCTTGCCCGTCAGCATGGACGAGCGCGAGGGATTGCACACCGCCTGCTGGCAGTAAGCCCGCGTGAACTGCACGCTCATCTTCGCAAGCCGGTCCAGGTTCGGCGTGATCGCCGTGGAGCCATAGCTCGCGAGTTCGGGCCGGTAGTCATCGGCCATGATGAACAGAACGTTCTTCTTCTCCGCTGCGAAGGTGGAGAGGGAGATAAGAGCCAGCAGGCAAAGACAAAAGCGAAGCATGGCGTGTGTGAACGTGCCAGAGGGGCGGACCTTGCGTCACTCCTCCGGATTCGGCTTTGGCACCAACCGCTCGTAGCTCCAGACCCAGTCGCCAGGGTAGTCGGGGGAACTGAGCTTGGGATGGCTTGGTTCATCCATCGGGCTGGCAATCACCCTGCCACCATCGTCATCACCGTCGAAGCCAAGGCTCCAGAGCTTGTAGCGACCGGCTGGCGTGCGGGCATAGCGCATGGGTTTGTCGTCGCAGGGATCAAGCAACACCTTGTCGATGAAGGCGGGCACCAGTTCATTGAGCGTTTCGGGGTAGCATTGATGCTGGAGGAAGTAGCGCTCCAAGGCACAGGCGAGACGGCCTTGGTGAACCAGGGTTTCAGTGCAGAGACCTTTGCTTCCAATACTGCCGACCGAAGGCAACGCCACGTTCATCAGTTTGGACATGATGTCCAAATCCACCAAGAGTTGACGCTCGGTTTTCTCAACCTTTATCCCCGCTTCCGCCAATCCTTTCAATCCTCCTTCGCGAATCGGCAGCAGTTGGCTGTCGAAGAGATAGTTGATGCCTCGCCCCTTGTTTCCTTGCACGACTGCTCTTGGATTGAGGTGCCACAATGCAAGCATCGTCATCATTTTGATTTGCTCTCGGAGTTAGCCCGTCGTCTTTGCGGCCTGCATCAAATAGGCCGTCTCAGCACTGTTTTGCGGCCCACTAAAGAAGCCCATCGAGTTAGCAAAGATGGCCATCTCGCCGCGCACCGCAGTTGATATGATAGTTGACATGTCCAAGCGAGCCAAGTCGCGTTCCAGCGCCAGGAGGTCGCTAGCCGATGTGCCATGGCTCTCCAGTAAAGACCAGATATTGTCCATTGAAACACCGACCATCGAGGTGGCCATCAGCCCACTGATCAAAGTTGGTTCACGCCCCATCCCTTCTGCCAACCGAAGCCGCACACGAACATCCATTGTTGCTTGGGCGAACTCGCCAGAAGCCACCTCAGATTCTGCTCGAAGAGTCAGCAGGCACATCAATTTTTGAAACGCACTAAAATGCGTCATTGGAATGGTGGCCAACATCCGAGGAATCTTGCGATCTTCCCACGCAGGGGTGATGAGAGCAAATGGCCGGTCCAGCCCTGACTGCAGTTTGGCAACCAGTGGATCGCCCTCTTTGAGAGCCGCGAGAAGGTCGCGCTCAGGCTTCCCTGAATGCGCGGGTAGCACGAGTTCCTCACTTGCCCGATAGTAGCTGGCCCAGGCCTTGGCATCCCACTTTATTCCATAGGCAACACAGTCATCGCTGGGTCGATCAGGATTCTGACTACCATCAATAAAGCACAAGTTTTCCAACTGGTTCCGCCGCGCCCCCGGCTCGCCTTTCGTCTCATCCCCATCAATCACCAGCGCGATGTCCTTCAGCGGCTCGACAGCGAAGAATTTGTCTTCATCGGGCACGGGCTTGGGGACAAGGGCCATGAAGTCTAGGGTTTCGCCTTCGGCTTTCAGTCGGGCTTGAGCCTGCTGCCAGAGGCGCTCCCCTTCCCAGCCGAGCCACGAATGCACCAGCAGCAAGGCCAGAGGGGGCAGCACGAGCGCCGCGATGCTGAGCCAGAGCCAGCGGCGGGAGTGGGTGGAGTCATCGGTCATGAGTCATTAGTCATTGGAATATGAGAGGCTGGCAAGTGCGTCGGCATGACTTCTCCGCTTCTCAACCTCTCCACAACTCGTCCGGCATTTCGAGGACGAGCACGAGTAGCACTGAAGCGTTTGGAGCAGTGGGAACAGGCGGATCCTCGGGCTGTTTATTTGCATTTGACCCCACCCGCCCTGTGCAGCAATATGACCGCCCTTTTCTGTTAAACCAGCAACCCAAATACATGCCCGCTAAAATCTACACTGAAAAAGACGCCAGCCTCGCCCCTCTGAAAGGCAAGACCTGCGCTGTGATCGGCTTCGGCTCCCAAGGCCACGCCCACGCCCTCAACCTGCGCGACAGCGGCGTCAATGTTATCATCGGCCTGTATCCAGGCAGCCCAAGCCGCAAGGTGGCCAAGGAAAAGGGCCTCAAGGTCTATGATACCGCTGAAGCAGTGAAGCTCGCTGACGTGATCTTCGTCGCCGTGCCCGACACCAAGATTCCTGATTGCTTCAACAAAGACATCAAGCCGAACCTGACCAAGGGCAAGACCCTGCTGTTCAGCCATGGTTTCGCCGTGCACTTCAAGACCATCACGGTTCAGGAGGACGTGAACGTCATCATGGTCGCTCCGAAGGGCCCAGGCCACATCGTCCGCCGCCAGTTCCTGGAAGGCAAGGGCGTGCCTGCGCTGATCGCCATCTACCAGAACCCCGGCAAGGACGCGAAGAAAATCGCCCTCTCCTGGGCACACGGCGTCGGCGGCACCCGCGGCGGCGTGATCGAGACCACCTTCAAGGAAGAAACAGAAACCGACTTGTTCGGCGAGCAAACCGTCCTCTGCGGTGGCGCAAGCGCGCTGGTGCAGGCCGGCTTCGAAGTGCTGACCGAGGCTGGCTACAGCCCTGAGATGGCTTACTTCGAGTGCTTGCATGAGCTGAAGCTCATCGTCGACCTCATGAACGAGTCCGGCATCGCTGGCATGCGCTTCTCCATCTCCGAAACCGCCAAGTGGGGTGACGTGAAGGTTGGACCGAAGATCATCGACAAGTCCGTCAAGAAGCGCATGAAGGAAGCGCTGAAGGACATTCAATCCGGCAAGTTTGCCAAGGAGTGGGTGAAGGAATACAAGACCGGCTACAAGAAATACAACAAGCTGCTCAAGGACGGCGAGAAGCACCCGATCGAGAAGACCGGTGCTCGTCTCCGCAGCCTGATGCCTTGGATCAAGAAGCGCGACATCAAGAGCGCCCAGGCCAGCTACGAGTGAGACTCGGCCCAGCGATAGTTCAACAATCAAGGCGAGCCACGAGGCTCGCCTTTCTCGTGCCCGCATCGAATGGCTTGCACTGGTGCACACTCTTTGCTTGTAGCACTCATGCCGCGAACGAAAGGCTACGCCTTCTTTGACCTCGACCACACGCTACTGCCACACGACACGCAGGCGTTGTTCTGTAACTACGTGCTAAGGCGTGAACGCTGGCGCACGCTGCTGCACGGCCTCTTCATTCCCTTTGCCGTCGCCAAGGCCTTAGGCCTATGCAGCACCCTGAGGGCGAAGCGGGCCTTCATGGGCTATCTGTGGGGCATGCCGCTGGCGCGTCTGAAAAAGTATGCGCAGGGCTTTGCCCAGCACTCGGTGCTCGGCTGGGCGTATCCAGAACTGATGGACGAGATTGAGCGCCACCGCGCGGAGGGCCGGGTGCTGGTGTTGAACACAGCCAGCCCGAACTTCTATGCGCACGAGATCGCCGAGGCCTTCGGCTTCGACTACTGCGTGGCCACCAAGGCGCGGCTTCGTGATCCCCTCGCCTTTCATCCGATTATCCGTGTGAACAACAAGCACGAGGAGAAGATCGATGCGATGATGGTCGAGGTGCCTGAGGTTGACATGTTAACCGAAGAGGATCGCAACGATCACTGCTACGCCTATAGCGACAGCAGCGCCGACCTTCCCTTGCTCGATTTCGGGCGCAATGGCGTGCTGGTTCATCCCTCCCCACACCTCGCCACCATTGGCATTCGCAATGAGTGGACGCTACTGCACCCGAAGCGCCCTTACAGTGGCAAGATTGGCGACATGCTCAGCGTGGTGCGCCAGATGCTCGGCCTTTATCCTGAGCGTCCCGAACGCTGAGCGTTGCGCACCGCGCATTTTGCGCCACTATGCATTTGTTATGCGCCTGTAGCTCAGTGGATAGAGCAGCCGATTTCTAATCGGCTGGTCGCAGGTTCGATCCCTGCCAGGCGTACTTCTTTGTTTGTGCTGAATCTCCCGATAAATAAGGGTCTGATTGGTTTTGGATAGCTTGCACCAAGGCGCAAGGTTTCGAACGGAAACGCATCAAAAAGAAGCGGAATGGGCGGATTTTAACCCGGATTATTCAGTAGAGTAAGCGAACGGAGGTGGATGAACTTCGATTTGGCGGAAGATGGTGCCCATCCAGGGACGCTTTTTGCGGGGCAGTGAGAGTTGAAGCACCCTGAGGTGCTCTAACTTTCTGGACCAGGGGCAATCGGAAACCCAACATGCCAGAAACCATGAACAAGAAAGCCTATTAATGCTACACCCAGGAGTTCAAAGACAAGGCAGTCGGCCTGCTCAATCTTGGTAAACCCGACACCGAAGTCGCCCAGGAGTTGGAGATCTGGGCGGGCGACATTTGCTGGCTGCCGCCTCACGGCAGCCACCCCTTCGGCTAGCTACCTCGTCCCTCGGTTCCT
>CAXNNN010000338.1:0-4709 GCA_964203095.1 Verrucomicrobiaceae bacterium
AACTGCGCGACGCACTGCTGCCGAGCTTGCGACGCTTCTGGGACGATGCAGACGCCGTGCTGAGATTGGTTGGCCGCCCCTGGCTGCGGGATCAAGCAAACGTTTCGTATCCGGGCTAAACTCCGATTAAATAGTCAGGATGGTATCAGCCGCTCCCACGCATCTTTCACCACCCAGCCGCTTCGCTCCAGTGCCTCGCAGGCAGCGGCTTCGTCGCTGCCGGTGAGCTGTTGCACGATGCCGATGGCGCGCACGCGCAGCTTCACATTCGACGGGTTCAGGTCGACCATCAGGTTGCTAATCACCTTGCCGCTGTGCGTCATGGCCAGCGTGGTGAACAGGTTCAGCAGCAGCTTGGTGGCGGTGCCGCTCTTCAAACGCGTTGAACCGGTCAACACTTCGGGGCCGAGGTTTGGTGCGATGATCTTGTCCGGCAAAAAGAGCCCTAGGCGCTTGCGCAGCTTTTTGAAGCCGGGGTTGAAGCACACCAGCACCGTCGTCGTGCCCTGCGCCGCAGCTTGAGCCAGCGCGCCCCAAACAAAGGGGGTGCGTCCACTGGCGGCGATGCCGATCAGCACATCCGTCTTGCCCAGGCCGCGATGTTTCACCGCTTCGGCACCCGCGTTCGAGTCATCTTCCGCGCCCTCGACCGCGCTCCAGAGCGCACATTGACCACCCGCGATGATGCCCTGCACCTGCTCGCGTGGCACGCGGAAAGTGGGTGGGCACTCGCTCGCATCCAGCACGCCGAGGCGTCCGCTGGTGCCAGCGCCAACATAGAACAGATGACCTCCGTTCTTGAAGGCGGCGATCACCTTTTGAATTACCCACACGATGCCCGAACGCTCGCTGCGCAAGGCCTCGGGCAAGGTGGCGTCTTCTCTGAGCATCAGCTCCACCGCCGCTGGCAAAGGCAGCGTATCGAGCTTGGTCGAGCGCGGATTGCGTTGCTCGGTGGGTGAGTTCTTCAGTAGCTCACGATCAAACGCCGGATGATCGGCTGGCAAGCCCACGATGTCCGCAGGCACCAGGGGCTGCGGCTTGGCCGGGCTGGACTTCGCGGCTTCCATCGCCAGCGCGACGGCACCCCAGGCGCTCGGGCCTTGGACCTTGGTGATGATGGCGTTCGGCCACTGGCTCTTGAGCTGCTTGGCCACCGCTTGCGCAAAGGACGGATTCTTGATGAGCACGCCGCCGTTGAAGACGAATTGCACGCGTGCGCTGCGCTTGCACACTCGCTGGGCGCAGGCATGGCCATCGGCGGCAAGAGATTGCGAGGCTTCCTTCAGCAACTGCTGGGCGAGCGCGTCGCGTTCCTTCGCGGCGGCGAAGACGGCGGTCGCTAGCGCAGCGATGTCGGTCTTCTTGGCGTCGATGGACCAGGGGATCAAATCGTCGGGTTCATTGAGCACCAGCGAGCTAAGGATGTGCTGGCCCAGCTTCGGCCACTTACCGGTGTGGTCGTAGTGCGCCATCAGCGCCTTCAGCGCTCGTTGGCCGATGTCGCACGCGCTGCCACGATCCCCGATGATGTGCCCACGACCACCGACCTTGGCCGTGCGGGCATCCAGGGTGCGGGCGAAGCAACAACTGCCTGTGCCGCTGAGGATGAGCACCCGCGCCTCGGCTCCTTTTGCCAGCGGAGCGGCCGACAGCGCCGTGTCGAGATCGCCCGATGCATGGCAGAGCACCTGCGGCCAGACCCGTTCCACTGCCCGGCGAATGCGGTCGTGGTCAGCGACCGTGCGCGCGCCAGCTAGACCAATCGCGACGGCTTTCAGTGGCAGCTTCGTCTTCGGCAGTCGTGCATGAAAGGAGCGCAGTAGGCCCACCAGCTGTGCCTCGGAGATCAGCTTCAGATTGGCCGGGCCGCCGTGCAGTTCAGCCAAGGCTCGGCCTTCGTCATCGGCCAGCACCAGCGTGGAGCGCGTGCCGCCGCCTTCGATTCCGAGGTAGAGTTCTGTGGCCATGGGAAAAAGAGTGTTCAGTGCTTAGTTCTCAGTTGGGTTCCGGCAATTGAGGAGTTCAGAGCCTGAGCACTTAGCACTTAGCACTTTCTTCTTCCCTCTGCTTGCCCTGATAGCACCAAGCAAACCATAGCATAATCATCAGGATGACACCGGCCAGCCCCAACCAATACGTGTGCCAGTCGGTCTGCGCCGCGCCGCCGCACATCTGCCGCCACAGGCCGCAGCCTTCATAACCGAGAAAGCTACCGATGCCAGACATCATCAGAGACAGCAGCGCCTGGGCGCGAGACCGCATCTCAGGCGGGATACGCTGATCCAGATACACCTGCGCCGTCATGAAGAAGAAGGTGAAGCAGATGCCATGGAGGAAGATGCCGAACGCCATCGCCCACGGCGTGTTCATGGCGAACACAAAGTAGCGAAGCGCTCCCACTGCCATACCCGCGATGAATAGCCACTTCAGCCGGTAGCGCCCCACCAGCCAGGCCAGCGCGAAGAGGCCGACGACTTCCATGATCTGGCCAATGCTCATGAAAGCGGTCGTGTGTGAGATGCCGAGGGCCTTCAGGTGTGAGGGTGTGACCGAATAAAAAGCTGCCAGCGGGGCATTGAACAAAGCCGCACCCAGGAAGACCACGCGATGGTCGGGGTTCTTCAGCAGGGACCACGCCTCAAAGCCCAGCAGGTCCTTCCACGTTCGGTGCTCTTTGTGCCCGGGGGGCGGGATCGGCTTTAGCATGAAGGTCAGGGCGATCACCGCCAGCCACGCCACGGCGGCCGAGTAGCCAGCCACCACGGAATCATCCGCGTGCAGCACGTAGCTGACCAGCACCCCGGCCAGCATCCAGCCCACCGTGGCGGCGGCCCGCACCGGGCCGAACTCCTGCGAGCGATTGTGCAGACGGGAGGTCACCAAGCTCGTCGCCAGACCGAACATCGGCACGCTCCAAAGGGAGTGCATCTGCGCCAGTGCCAGCACCCAGGCCCAGTGCCAGTGTTGATCAATGGCGTAAAAAAGCAGCGTCAGCCAGAAGGCCGCCCCTAGAGCCAGCCAGCGCAGAACCAGCTCGGTGGAGTAACGCTGGTCGGCCAGAGCCCCCGCGATCAAGGGGGAAACCAGGGCCGCCAGGGCCGTCGTCGCCCACGCATCCGCCACTAGGTGGGCGTAGCCATAAGCTTCCAGCACGGTGCTGAAATTGATGCTCCACAGGCCCAGCGCGTGCGCAGTGAGGAAGAAAAGCAGGGCGAGCTTCAGGCGCTCAGGA
The DNA here is from genome assembly GCA_964203095.1 of Verrucomicrobiaceae bacterium. GTDB lineage: Bacteria > Verrucomicrobiota > Verrucomicrobiia > Verrucomicrobiales > Verrucomicrobiaceae > JAEUHN01. The sequence goes on from CAXNNN010000338.1 coordinate 3,236, forward strand.
GTCGGACCGCGGGACACCCAGCGGCACTCCGCCGGACGGACGCGGGGTGCAAGGAAAAATATCCCCATCCAGTTTGAATCCGGTTTCGTAATGTGTGTATGCGCAGGAGACCATTTGGTTGTGTCAATTGCGTAACCTGGGCGGGGCGTGTTGGGAGGCATGCCCCGCCTCTTTTGCTTTTAGGACTCGCGACCTTCTCTCCTCAGCGCTCCAAACGCTTGAGTCGTCCTCCTACTCTTACTCGTCCTCGATTCACGGCACTCTGATTTCGAGAGCCCGCCAGAGTAAGAGTATGAGGACGAGTAGGACTAAAGCGTTTGGAGTTCTCGCACTTGGCGGAATCAAGGCTATGCTCGCTCCCCCCATGACCTCATCCCCTACCAAGCCCGAACTCCTCTCGCCCGCTGGCAACTGGGAGTGCGCGCGTGCGGCGGTGGCCAATGGGGCGGACGCGATCTTCTTCGGCATGCCGCGCTTCAATGCCCGGCTGCGAGCGGACAATTTCTCCGAGGCGGACCTGCCGCCGCTGATGACTTTTTTGCATCAGCATGGCGTGAAAGGCTACGTGGCCTTCAACACCCTGGTCTTCACCAGCGAACTGGAAGACGCTGCCGCGCAGCTGAAGCTGCTGGAGGACTCGGGGGTCGATGCCGTCATCGTCCAAGACCTTGGCCTTGCCCGGATGGTCAAGACGCTGACGCCGAATCTGCGCCTTCATGCCAGCACGCAGATGACCATCACCTCGCCTGAAGGCCTGGCCTTTGCGCAGAAGCTGGACATTGACCAAGCCGTGCTCGCCCGTGAGCTGTCAATGCGCGAGCTGGAGCGCTTCAAGGACAGCCCGGTGCCGCTAGAGACCTTCGTGCATGGGGCGCTATGCGTCGCTTACTCCGGTCAGTGCCTGACCAGCGAATCCCTCGGCCGCCGCAGTGCCAATCGGGGCGAGTGCGCGCAGGCCTGCCGCATGCCCTACGACATGATCGTGGATGGCCAATGGCACGACCTGGGCGACAAGCGCTACCTGCTCAGCCCGCAAGACTTGGCCGCTGTGCACGAGATTCCACGCCTGATCGAACTGGGCGTGAAGAGCTTCAAAATCGAAGGCCGCCTCAAGACGCCGGAATACGTGGCCGCCGTCACGCGCACCTATCGCAAGGCCATCGACGCGGCCTTGGCGAGCCTGCCTGATCCGATCAACGAGCAGGACATATATGCGATGGAGATGACCTTCTCCCGCGGCCTCTCCACTGGCTGGATGCATGGCGTGAATCATCAAGAGCTGGTCGGTGCGCGCTATGGCAAGAAGCGCGGTCCGTATGCGGGCAAGGTCGTGCGCATCCTCAATCGAGACACGCTGGAACTCGACGCCCTGCACATCGCGTTGAAGCCGGGCGATGGCGTGGTCTTCGAGAACCTGCGCGACACCAATCATGAGCAGGGCGGCAGCGTGTATGAGATGTTCGACAACAATGTG
>CAXNNN010000339.1:0-4708 GCA_964203095.1 Verrucomicrobiaceae bacterium
CATCTCACGCTCCATGTCCGCCATTAGGGCTTCCATCTTGCTATCGTCAATACCGGCAAAAGGATCATCGCCAGTGTCTTCCTTGGCTTTGCCGATGATGGCGAAGCGCGACACCCGGCGCTCCATCTTCAATTCTGCACCATCGGGGCAGCGCGGCGTCTTGTCGCGATACGCCAGCGTGCGGGCCAGGAACTGATAAACCTTGTTCGTGTCAGGGCTGTAGAACTCGTAAATGGGCATGGCTTGGAAAAAGGGCGGAGTATTCGGTGCTCGGTGTTTAGTTGGGGGAAACTAATCACTAAACACTCGATACCAAGCACTGATCAAGATGCCCGTCACTCGTTTCGCCCCCTCACCCACCGGTTTGCTGCATCTGGGACATGCCTTTGCAGCAGGATTCGCCTATCAGACAGCGGCAGGTGGCTCGTTTCTGGTGCGGCTGGAGGACATTGATCTCACGCGATCACGACCCGACTACGAAACGGCCATCTTTGCGGACCTCTCCTGGCTCGGGTTTCAATGGCAGCAGCCCGTTCGCAGGCAATCCGAACACTTCGACGACTACCGCGCCGCGTTGGCCAAGCTAGAGGCCCTGGGTCTGCTCTATCCTTGCTTCTGCACGCGACGCGACATCGCCAATGCAGGCCAAGCTCCGCAGGGTCCCGATGGACCGCTTTATCCTGGCACCTGTCGTGCGCTCAACATCAAAGACCGCGCAGACCGCATCGCCAGCGGGGTGCCCTATGCGCTGCGGTTGGATGTCGAGAAGGCCGTGCAACTGGCGGGTTCGCCGCTGTCTTGGAGTGACTTGGATCACGGCGAGTTCGTGGCCTCACCCGCGATCTTTGGCGATGTAGTGTTGGCGCGCAAAGAGACGCCCGCGAGCTATCACCTGTCTGTCGTGGTGGACGATGCGCTGCAGGGCATCACGCTCGTCACGCGCGGCGAGGATTTGCTTTCGGCGACGCATCTGCATCGCCTGCTGCAACACCTGCTCGACCTGCCCGTGCCGCAGTATCGGCACCATCGACTGATCGTGGATGAGGAAGGCCGCCGACTCGCCAAGCGCGACAATGCGCGCTCGATTCAAAGCCTGCGGGAGAGTGGCTGGACACCCGAACGTGTGTGGCAGGCCGTCGGCATGTTGGGTGTTCACGCTTCAGCGTGAACACCCCCCACGTGAGTCACTTCATCAGCGCCTTCTCGATCACCGCCGCCACTTGCTGCGCCAGCACCTTGTAGCCCTCGGGCGAATAATGCACAGTCGTGGGCAGTTGAATCTCGGCCAGCTTCGGCAGTGCGTAGGCATACAAATCATCGGTCTCCACGCCAAGTTCCTTCATCACGCGAGCCGCAGCCTCGTTGAACTTCAGCACGTCCTCCGTCTTGCGGCCACTCGTGCCTACGACCACAGGCGTGGTGGTGCACCAGATCAGCTTGGCACCCGTCTTCTTCACCCGCTCAACCAAGGTGCGGAGATTCTTTTCATAATCCTCCAAGCTCACCTGCCACTTGGCCCCCGGCGTTTCGACCGGCACAATCTTGTTTGGGTCATCCGTGACGAACTTCAAATCATGCAGGCCCCAGTTGAAGTGAATGACATCCCACTTCTCATCACCAATCCAGGCATCAATGCCCTTCAAACCATTGGTCGTGGGTCCGCAGTTGGTCGGTGGACGGAACAAGTTCGCCTTACCGTTCAGTAGCTCGCGCACTGCCACCGTGTAGCCGATGGAGATCGAGTCGCCGAGGATCAGCACGTTCGGCAGTTTCGGATCGACTGCCTTCGGGTTTGCCATGGCGGCGATGGCATTGCCCTTTGACTTCGCCTTTGGCTTGGGAGCCGGACTTTGGGCAAAGGTGAAACCAGCAGTGACGGCAAGCAGGAGGGAGTAAATAGCAAGGCGCATCCCCCAGCAACGGAGTAGCCGCATTTTCCTTTCGATTGACTGTGCAGAAATGAAGCAGAAGTGCTGATTGCGAAGTTCTAAGCGATCGAGTTTCCCTCGACTGAACACTTAGCACTCAACTCTTTGCACTCTTCCCCAATCATGACACCTCGCGTCCAGCTTTCCCCCAACGGCCCTTCCTTTTCCCAGCTCGTCTATGGCACGTGGCGCATCTTGGATGACAAGGCCACCGCCACGCCCGAGCACCTGATGCAGCGCTTCCAAAAGTGTCTCGACCTCGGCATCACCACCCTCGACACCGCCGAGATCTATGGCGTGTATCGCGTGGAAGAGTTCATCGGCACGACCTTGCAGCTCGATCCGTCGATCCGCTCGAAGCTGGAGATCGTCACCAAGTCCGGCATCTACATCCCGTGTGAATTTCATCCCGACCGCAAGACCGCCTTCTACAATGCCACGGCGGAGCGCATCGTGAAGAGCGCGGAGAAATCACTGCGCTTCCTCGGCACGGACTACATCGACTTGCTGCTGGTGCATCGGCCCGACTGGCTGACCAGCATCGACGAGACCGCCGCAGGCCTGAACAAGCTGCTCAAGGATGGCAAGATTCGCAGTGCGGGTGTCTCGAACTACAACGTGCATCAGTTCGACGCACTGAACTCGCGCATGGACCAGCCGCTGGTGACGAATCAGATCGAGTTCCACCTGCTGCACACCGATCCGATCCACGATGGCAGCCTGGACCAAGCCCAGAAGCTTCGCTTCAAGCCCATGGCCTGGAGCCCGCTCGCGGGTGGTCGTTTACTCGACCCTGCAAACGAAGCCGGTCAGCGCATCCGCAAAGCCTGCGCCGCTCTCTCGGCGAAGTATGACGACGCCACGGTCGATCAGCTCGCCTACGCCTGGATCATGGCGCATCCATCCGGCCCGCTGCCAGTCATTGGCACCAACAAGCTCGACCGCCTGGAAGCCGTCGCCCAGTCCACCACAATCAAGCTGGAGCGCGAGGACTGGTATGCCCTCTGGACCGCAGCGAAGGGCCACGGCATTCCCTGATCCCTGCCCGGCATGAAACCTGCGCCCAAGCGGCTCTCTGCCGGGCCAATATCCGCAGGCACCTTGCGATTGCGCAGCCGCCAAGGTGCGTCTAGCACTGCCACACTTATTTCCTGCCATGTCCGCTCCCACGATCATCTACACCCTCACTGACGAAGCCCCTCTCCTGGCCACCTATTCGTTCCTGCCCATCGTGCAGGCTTTCACGAAGTCGTCCGGGATCGCGGTAGAGACGCGCGATATCTCCGTCGCGGCACGCATTCTGGCCGTGTTCTCCGACCTACTTCCGGAAGACCAACGAGTGACGGATGATCTCGCCTACCTGGGCAAGCTATGCCTGGAGCCGACCACGAACATCATCAAGCTGCCGAACATCTCTGCTTCCGTCCCGCAGCTCAAGGCGGCCATCGCTGAGCTGCAAGCCAAAGGCTACGCATTGCCGAACTTGCCCGAGACTCCGCAGACCGACGAGGAGAAGGACATCAAGGCCCGCTACGCCAAGGTCATGGGAAGCGCCGTGAATCCCGTGCTCCGCGAAGGCAACAGCGACCGCCGTGCTCCGAAAGCCGTCAAAGAGTACGCCAAGAAGCATCCGCACTCGATGGGCAAGTGGTCCGCCGATTCCAAGACGACCGTCGGCACCATGGGTAAGGATGACTTCTTCTCGAACGAGAAATCCATCACCGTCAATCAGGTCACTGAGGTCAGCATTACCTTCACCGCCAAAGATGGAACTCAGAAAGTCCTCCTGCCCAAACTCGCCCTCAAAGCCGACGAGATCATGGACGCCACCAAGATCAGCAAGAAAGCCCTCGTTGCATTCTTTGAGCAGCAGATCGCCAAGGCGAAGGCCGATGGCGTGCTCTTCTCGCTCCACATGAAGGCCACCATGATGAAGGTCAGCGACCCCATCATCTTCGGCCACGCCGTCAGCGTCTTCTTCAAAGACCTCATCGCCAAACACGCCGCCACACTCGCCGAGATCGGTGTGAATTTTAACAACGGCTTCGGCGACCTCATTGCGAAGCTCGACAAACTCCCCGCCGACAAAAAAACCGAGATCGAGGCCGACATCCAGGCCGCCTACGCCAGCGGTCCCGCCTTGGCCATGGTGAACAGTGACAAAGGCATCACCAATCTCCACGTGCCCAGTGATGTCATCGTCGATGCCTCCATGCCCGCCATGATTCGCGGCGGTGGCAAGATGTGGAACTCTGCTGGCAAGGAGCAGGACACCCTCGCCGTCATCCCGGACAGCAGCTACGCCGGCATCTACCAGGCCGCGATCGACTTCTGCAAAAAGAACGGTGCCCTCGATCCCAAGACCATGGGCAGCGTGCCGAACGTCGGCCTGATGGCCCAGGCCGCCGAAGAATACGGCAGCCACAACAAGACCTTCGAAGCCCCCGCCGACGGCACTATCAAAGTCACCGACACTTCGGGCAACGTGCTCTTTGAACACGCGGTCGATCAGGGTGACATCTGGCGTGCCTGCCAGACCAAGGACGCCCCCGTTCAAGACTGGGTCAAACTCGCCGTCAACCGCGCCCGTGCCTCGCAGACCCCCGCCGTCTTCTGGCTCGACAAAGCCCGCGCCCACGACGCCCAGATCATCGCCAAGGTGGAGAAGTATCTCAAAGATCACGACACCGTCGGCCTCGACATCCGAATCCTGCCGCCCGCTGAAGCCTGCACCTTCTCGCTCGAGCGTGTTGTCCAAGGGCTCGACACCATCTCAGTCA
>CAXNNN010000340.1:0-4703 GCA_964203095.1 Verrucomicrobiaceae bacterium
CACCGTTCGCGCCGATCAGCGTGACGATGCTCTTCTCAGGCACTTTCAAGGACACGCCGTGCAGCGCAGCAATGGAGCCATAGGCGACTTCGAGGTTGGTGATCTCAAGCATCGTCTTCCTCCTCGGTTCCAAGATAAGCGGCGATCACCTTTGGGTTCTTTTGAATCTCATCCGGCGTGCCTTCGGCGATCTTCCGGCCATACTCGAGCACGGCGATTTTTTGGCAGATGCCCATGACGACTTTCATATCGTGCTCTACCAGCATGATAGCGATGTTGAACTTGTCTTTGATGAACTGAATGAGGTGCATCAGTTCCTCTTTCTCAGTTGGGTTCATCCCAGCAGCGGGCTCGTCGAGCAGAAGCAGCTTGGGCTTGGTGGCCAACGCACGAACGATTTCCAGCCGACGCTGGTCACCATAGGGTAGGCTCTTTGCATCTTCGTTGCGAAGCTTGCCGAGGTCAAAAATGTCCAGCAACGCCAGCGCTTCCTTTTCGATGCCTCGTTCGTGCGAGTGGAAATTCTTGCCGCGCATCAGGGCGCTACGAATGCCGTTCGTGCAGTGCAGTTGCATGGCGGCTCGCACGTTATCGAGCACGCTGAGCGAACCAAAAAGCCGGATGTTCTGGAACGTGCGCGCGATGCCGAGTTTGGTAAGGTCGTGTGGCTTTATGCCTGCGGTGTGGCGACCGCCGAAGTGAATGGTGCCAGCGGTGGGCTGATAGACGCCCGTGATCATATTGAAGGCCGTGGTCTTGCCTGCGCCGTTCGGACCGATCAAGCCAACGAGTTCATTCGGCTGCACGCTCAGGCTGAAATCGCCAACGGCGGTCAAGCCACCGAAGCGGATCGTGGCGCGATCCAGACGCAGCAAAGGAGCGCTCATATCGCTGCGGCTCCTTTCTTCTTCTGGCCCAGCGTAAACAAGCCCTGGGGGCGCGCCATCATGAGGGCGATGATGAGCAGCGAGTAGATGATCATGCGGTAGTCCGCGAACGAACGCAGCACCTCCGGCAGTAAGGTCAAAATCACTGCCGCAATAATCACACCTGCCGTGCGGCCCATGCCACCCAGGATGACCATGACCACGATGTCGATGCTCTTGAGGAAGTCGAATCCGGTGGGCGATAGGAACTGCTTGTGATGTGCATACAGCCCGCCTGCGATGCCTGCAAAGAATGCGCCGGTCACAAAGGCGGTAACTTTGTAGCGCACGGGGTTGATGCCCATGCTGCTGGCCGCGACCTCGTCGTCGTTCACTGCGATGAAGCCGCGTCCATAGGTCGAGTTCACCAGCGCAGCGACGACATACACGGTGATTGCCGCAAGAGCGAAGGTCCAGCCGAGCGTGGCGAACTTCGGGATACCTTTCAATCCGCTGGCTGCACCCACGGCTTCCATGTTTTGCACGACTACGCGGATGATCTCGCCAAAGCCGAGCGTGACAATCGCGAGGTAGTCGCCCTTCAATCGCAGTGACGGCACGCCCACTCCCAGTCCTGCAAGCGCAGCCACCGAACCACCAAGGATCAGCGCGACCAAGAACAGCACCGGTTGCAGCGGCTCCGGCACGGAAGGCAGGAAAACCAGCGAGAACTTCGCCGCTGTGTAGCCGCCGACGGCCATGAAGCCCGCGTGACCGAGGCTGAACTGCCCCGTGTGGCCATTGATCAAGTTCAGGCTGACGGCGAGGATGATGTTGATGCCGCAGTCGATCAGGATGCCCAGGTAGTAGCGATTGAACTGCGCTGAAAACATCGACACCACGACGGCGAGCAAGATGCCCAGTAGAAGCCAGCGTTTCGCACCTTGGCTGCTAGTTGATGGTTGAGAGTTGAGAGTTGATGGCATGAAGCTTGGGGGGCTGCGAAGTTCAATTCTGGCTATCAACCATCAACAAAAGACGATCAACTTTCTGGCTCATACCTTCTCCACCGTGGCTTTGCCGAGCAGTCCGGCGGGTTTGAAGAGCAGAATCAAAATGAGGATGGCAAACGCAATGCCATCGCGGTAGTTCGACAGGCCCGAGATGCCGCCCGCAAACGTTTCCAGCAAGCCAAGCAGCAGGCCGCCAAGAGCCGCGCCAGGGAGGTTGCCAATGCCGCCGAGCACAGCCGCCACGAAGGCCCGCAGACCCGGTTGCACTCCCATGAGTGGCTCGATGCCGGGTGCCTTCAACGCATACAAAATACCTGCGATGGCAGCCAAAGCGGACCCAAGTCCAAAGGTGAAGCTGATGATGCGGTTGATGTTCACGCCCATTAGGGCGGCTGCTTGCTGATTGAATGACACCGCACGCATGGCGGTGCCCATCTTGGTGCGTTGCACGATGAACCACATGGCTGCTAGCAGCAGTGCCGTTACAACGACGACAACTAAATCATTGCTGCTCACCACGAGTCCACCCCAGTTGTAGTCGGCGGCTGGCAGCAGTTTTGGAAAGGGCTTGGTATCCGCCCCGAAGACTGCCTTGTGCTGGCAGGTGAACTCAATAAACAGCGACACGCCAATCGCGGTGATCAAGACGGTGAGCTTCGGTCTCGCCCGCAGCGGTCGATATGCCAGGAACTCGATCAGAATGCCAATGCCCGCGCAGATGATCGCCGCCAGCAGTGTGACGATCAGCGCACCGGTGATGGACGGCAGCGGCAGCACGCTCGACACCGCCGGTGCCAGGAAATACGCCGCATACGCGCCCAGCATCAGCACGTCGGCATGCGCGAAGTTGATGAACCGCAGCACGCCATACACCATTGTATAACCTAGCGCGATGAGCGCGTAGATGCTGCCGAGCGCGAGACCGTTGATAAGCTGTTGCAGGAACCAGTCCAAGAGAAGTTGATAGATGAGAGTTGATAGCTAATGGACTAATTTTACTGCGCGGGTCCCTCATCGAGCAGAGATTGCCGCAGACCACTCAGCATTTTGCCTTGCTCTTCTGCGGCGGAGTAAATGTGCTGGAAGCTAGGCTCATCGAGAAATCCCTGGGATCGGCTGACAAAAGATTGGGATACCACTTCGAATGCTGAGCCAGATGCGATTTCTACAAACCTAGCGAAGTCTTTGCGTGAAATGCGTGCCGAACCTTCAGCAATGTTTGATGATATCGAAACAGCGGCTCTACGCATTTGGTTGGTTAGCCCGAAACGTTCATCTGCCGGGAAACTGCGAGTCGCAGAATAGACGAGGTCAGCAAACTGAATCGCCTTTCGCCAAACCTCCAGCTTCTCGAAGTTAAACATCGGCTTGCTTCTGTCTTGGTCTATCAACTATCAGCCCTCAACGATCAACTCTTATGGATTCACCGTTTCAACAAAGGCGAACTTGCCGCCTTTGACCTGGAGAATCACCGCCGACTTCACCGCATCACGCTGCGCGTTCATGGTCATCTTGCCGGTCACGGCGTCGAATTCCTTGGTAGCAGCAAGCGCGTCGCGCAGCTTCGCCCCTTCGGTCGTGCCTGCGCGCTTGATCGCGTCGGCGAGGAAGAAGGCCGAGTCATAACCCAGGGCAGCCATCGCATCTGGCACCTTGCCGTTGTAGCGCTTCTTGTAGGCCTCGACAAAGGCCGTCACTTTGGGCGAGGCGGCATCCGCAGCGTAGTGCGTGGAGAAGTAGTGACCTTCCACAGCGTCGCCGCCGATCTTCACCAGGGTGTCGCTTTCCCAGCCATCGCCGCCGAAGAAGGGAATCGCGAGGCCGAGTTGCTTGGCTTGGATGCAAATGAGGGCCACATCCGTGTAGTAGCCGGGAACGAAGACGCCATCGGGCGCTGCGGACTTAATGGCCGTGAGCTGGGCTTTGAAGTCTTTGTCACCGCCATTAAAGTCGAGTTCCGCAGCGATGGTGCCGCCCGCTTTAGCAAATCCCTCCTTGAAGAACTTCGCGAGGCCCTTGCTGTAGTCACTTTTCACGTCGGTGAACACGGCGACCTTCTTGGCTTTCAGCGTATTCGTGGCGAAGTTCGCCATCACCGTGCCCTGGAAGGGATCAATGAAGCAGACGCGGAAGATGAAGTCGCCGGTCTCCGTCACCTTCGGGTTGGTCGAAGCAGGCGAGATCATCGGGATGCCATTCTGCTGGCAGATCGGTGCGGCTTCCAGCGAGCGGCTAGAGGCGACCTCGCCCAGCACCGCGACGACGCCGTCCTTGGAGATCAGCTTGTTCACCACATTCGCAGGCTCACCGGCCTTCGACTGGTCGTCTTCCGTTTTGAGTTCCAGCTTCTTCCCAAGCACGCCTCCCGCCGCATTCAGTTCCTCAATCGCTAGCTGCGTGCCCTCATGGGAAGAGATGCCAAAGGTGGCTTCTTTGCCCGTGAGCGAGGCGAATTCACCCACCAGGATGGTGTCGCCACCGCCTTGCTTGCAGCCAGTGAAGCCAAGAACGAGAGCGCCGGAAAAGACCGTGAGTTGAAGGAGAGAGCGTCGATAGAACATAAGCTGTAGCGTAGGCAGTGCTGGCAGTGTCGGCAAGGTTGAAATCTCACACAATATGAATGGTGCAGCACGTTGTGTGCCCGCCTTCAGGGCACCTCTGGAAACCTCCTCTCTCAGAGGACTTGACTTCGCCCCGCGCTGGTAGGGCGCTATGTCCCCATAGCGCCGCCGCCGAAGCGTGGGACGTGGCGATGCGGCACTCTGACGCGAAATCCCGTCGTGGATCCGGCGCGTTGAGACAACGCGCCCTACCGATCATGGAC
>CAXNNN010000341.1:0-4698 GCA_964203095.1 Verrucomicrobiaceae bacterium
CATTGCTGCGCATCAGCACGGATTTGGTTTGGCGGCTCATGGTAGTGTGGTGGTTGTCGGATTGATGTTGTTAAGAAAGACGCAGGACAGCTGTGCGGAAGTGCTCCCCGCGCTCGGCGTAACCGGAATACATGTCGAAGGATGAAGTACCCGGGCTGAGCACCACGGAGTCGCCCGACTGGGCAGACTGAGCGGCCAGTTGAACGGCGTGGTTCATGTCGGTCGCCGATTGGCAAGGCACGAGGTCGCTGAACTGGGCACGCAGCTTTTCCCCGATCTCGCCAATGGTGACGAGCGCACGCACCTTGCCCGGAATAGCGGCGCGCAGGGGAGCATAATCGAGGCCCTTCTCCTTGCCGCCCATGATGAGCACCAGCGGAGACTCTAACGAGCGCACGCAGCTTTCCAGTGCATGCAGGTTAGTGGCTTTGCTGTCGTTGATGAACTCGATGCCATTCCACTCACGCACCAACTCGCAGCGATGCTTTGGTGGCTCGTAGCTCTCAATGGCTGCAAGCATGGGCTCAAAGCCAATGCCAAGCACCCAACCGACGGCGAGCGTGGCCAGGATGTTTTCCATGTTGTGCTTGCCACGCAGGCGCAGATTGCGTGCTTTACCAATAAGCTTGCCCGCGTGCAAAAAGCTGCCGCCGCGATACTCGAAGTCTGCTGCCTCATGCGCCGAGAAGGTGATCGTCTTGGGCTTCAGGGCACCGAGGCGAGTCACTTCCTGCGCATTGATAATGGCGAAGTCTTCAGCGATCTGGTTCTCGAAAATGCGGAACTTGGCGGCGAAATACTCAGCCTCACTCGGATAACGATCCAGGTGGTCCGCTGCGAAGTTCAACCACAGGCTAATATGCGGGCGGAACGTGCTAATGGTTTCCAACTGAAAGCTGCTGACCTCGAGCGCCAGTTGGTCGTAGGGCGTGTTGCTCAGGATCACCTCGCACAAGGCCATGCCGTGATTGCCACAAGGCACGGAGCGCTGACCACAGCCATTGAGCATGGTGCTGAGCAATTCGGTCGTGGTGCTCTTGCCATTGGTGCCGGTGATGGCGACCATCGCCATGTCAGTGAGCGTGAAGCCGAACTCCATCTCGCCTGTCAGCGGTGTGCCTGCGTCGCTGAATTTCTTCGGCAACGGCCAGTTCACATCCAAGCCCGGGCTCAAGATAGCGAGTTGATACTCACCCTGCGCGATGACGGCAGACTTGGCCACCTCACCGACCATCACGTTCAAGCCATCGGCCTTAGCAGCATCGATGTTCTTGGCCAGCTTGGCAGGATCACCTTCATCGAACAAGGTCACACGCGCGCCGTGCTTCACTGCCAAACGCGCAGCCGCAAGGCCACTGCGTGCGGCACCGAGGATGGCAATGTGTTGACCTAAGAAGTTCATGATTAGCGGAGTTTCAGCGTGGCCAGACCAAGGAGAGCAAGGATGAGCGAAAGAATCCAAAAGCGAGTGATGACCTGGTTCTCGACCCAGCCACCGAGTTCAAAGTGGTGATGAATGGGGGCCATGCGGAAGACGCGCTTGCCGCGCTTCTTGAAGCTGATGACTTGAATGATGACACTCAGCGCCTCCATCACGAACACACCACCAACGACGATGAGCACGATCTCCTGACGGCAACCGATGGCCAATGAGGCAATGCAGCCACCCAGGGCGAGCGAACCCGTGTCGCCCATAAACATGCGTGCCGGATGTGCATTCCACCAAAGGAAACCCAGGCAAGAACCCGCCAGCGCCATGGCCACGATGGCCAACTCCGCCGCCTGCGGATGATGCGGCACATGCAAGTAGTCGGCATAGAACGACGCTCCCGCTACATAGCTGAAAGCCGTATATGCCAATGCAGTCGTCAACGAGCAACCCGTGGCGAGTCCATCCAGTCCATCGGTCAGATTCACCGCGTTCGATGTGCCTTGGATGATGAGCACGTAAAGGACCACTGCGAAGATGCCCATGTCGGCGATCAACGGTGCTTTGAAGAAGGGCACATGCAGCTCGCGCATGTTCGACACCCCTTCGGCCCCACCACCCACGCCATAGGCAAACAACAGACCCACGATCAAGCCCACAGCTCCCTGCCAAGCCAGCTTAAACCGTGCATTCACGCCTTTGCTGTTCTTCTTGGCCACCTTCTCATAGTCATCCAGGAAGCCAAGAGCACCAAGCCCGACCGTGGCTAACAAGCAGGTCCAGACCATCACGTTATCCCAGCGCGCCCAGACCAGCACGGAGATCAGCAGAGCGCCAATGATCAGCACACCACCCATGGTCGGTGTGCCTGCCTTCTTGCCATGCAGCTCGAACAATTTGTTCACCTCTTCGGCCGTGCGGATAGGCTGGCCAATCTTGAGCGATATGAGCTTGCGGATCACACGTTCACCAAAAATCAGCGATAAGGCAAAGGCCGTGACCGCCGCTCCACCTGCGCGGAGGGTGTGATATTTGAACAGGTTGAGAAGTTTGTAGAGGATGCTTTCGGTGCCCCCCATCCAATCCCATGCGAACCAGTCGCGATGCTCGTATAGCCAGTAGATCATGCTGTTTGATAAAGAGTGAAGATCTTCTCCATGCAAGCTGAGCGGCTGCCCTTGAGCAGCACAAGATCACCTGCTGAGACATATGTTTTGAGATGCGCCGCGCAGTCCGCATGGTCCGCAAAGTGGGCTCCGTTGGCCACTTCGGAAATCAGTGCGGCATCAGAGCCACCCACGGTGAAGATGGCGTCGAGCCCTAGCTGCGCCGCATAGGCACCGACTTCACGATGGCCTGACTCGCCATGAATGCCCAGCTCACCCATCTTGCCCAGCACGGCGACACGACGCCCCTGGCACGCCAGCCCAGCCAGCGTGCGCAGACCTGCCTTCATGCTGTCAGGATTCGCATTGTAAGAATCGTCGAGGAAGGTGATGCCATCGTGTTGCTTGGTCTCCAGGCGCCCCTTGGTGATTTTCACCTCGCTTAGCGCAGCGACGATGTCCGCAGGTGAGATGCCCTGTGACCAGCCCAGCGCTGCGGCAAGTGCGGCGTTCCCCACCATGTGCTCGCCAGGAATCGGGAGGAAGGCATCGAAGCTTTCGCCACCAAAATTCAAGATGAAGCGGGTGCCATCGGCGGCTGCCATGAGCTCATGTGCTGACACATCCCCTGCTCCAATGCCAGCCTTCAGCACGCGGGCGTGACAACGTGCTTCAATCGCCGAGGTGAATTCATCATTCGCATTCAGCACCACCACGCCTTGCGCATGAACCGCTTCAGCCAGCATTCCCTTCTCCAAGGCAATCGCCTCGCGAGTGCCCATGTATTCGATGTGAGCCACACCAACATTGGTAATGATTGCGACATCGGGCTGAGCAATCGCCGCTAAGGGCGCGATCTCGCCTGGATGATTCATGCCCATCTCGAAAACGCCACAGGTATCGCCTTCGCTAAGCCCGAGAATCGACAGCGGCAGGCCGATGTGGTTGTTCAAATTGCCCGGTGTTGCGCAGACCTGATGCTTCTTCGCCATGACGGCACAGGCAAGGTCCTTGGTGCTCGTCTTGCCATTGCTACCGGTGATACCGATGACCAAGGGATTGTGCCAGGCGCGGTAGCCTTGCGCCAAGCGCTGCAGTGCCACAAGCGTGTCAGAGGTCTGAATAACCGCCGCGTTCAAGGGTTGCTCGGGGGCCGTGCTGACTAGCACAGCTGCCACGCCAGCCTGATCCACTTGCGTCAGGTAATGGTGACCATCGAAGCGCTCACCCGTCAGAGCCACAAACACCTCACCTGCAGCGATGTTGCGCGAATCCGTGCTGACCTTCGTCACCCGACGCGCACCATCGCCCCGCAGCGCGCCGCCGCAGAACTCTGATATTTGCTGGAGACTGATGGGCTTCACTGATTCCACCTCCTGACGTTGGGATCGATATTCTCGTCATCACGAAGCTGATTTCCGCGCTCTTCCCAGGCCTGCTGAGCATCAAGGCGCCGCTGACCAATCATTTCACGACGAGCGTTGAGCGCGATGCGGGCGACCCTGCGGTCGTCGAACGGATACTTCACACCACGAATGTCTTGATAGTCTTCATGTCCTTTTCCAGCGATCAATACGATGTCGCCTGGGGACGCATTGCTAATTGCAGAGCGGATCGCAACGGCGCGGTCGGGCACCTCGGCGAAGCTCTTGCCTGCAAAGCCCTTGCGCGTGTCGGCCATGATTTGAGCTGGGTCTTCCTCACGCGGGTTGTCGCTGGTCAGAATGCAAATATCACTCCCCTGCTCAGCCGCACGAGCCATCTGTGGCCGCTTCACACGGTCGCGATCACCACCGCAACCAAACACCGTGATGATGCGGCGAGGCTTGAGCGCTCGCAGGGTCTTGAGTACATTGATCAAGGCATCTGGCGTGTGCGCGTAATCGACGAAGACTTGGAACTTGTTCGAGTCCTCGCTCACACGCTCCAGGCGGCCTGGCACCTGCGGAGCGTTCTTCATGTGCGTGATGGCCTCGCGGAAGTTCAGCTTCATCGCATCCGCGGCACCGAGAGCCGCGAGCGTATTATAAACGTTGAAGTCACCAATCAATGGTGTGCGCACTAGATACTGGCGACCCTTGGCCTCCAGCTCGAACGAAGTGCCGGTGAGGTCGTAGCGAATGTTCATCGCACGGAAATCACAGCCCACGCTTTGACCATATT
>CAXNNN010000342.1:0-4694 GCA_964203095.1 Verrucomicrobiaceae bacterium
AGCAAGCTGGTGCTTGCCAATGACTTGCAGGTCGAGGTCGATCAGTGGGTTTACATTAACAACCGAATTTCAGCCGACAACACGGTCATCGAATTGCAAGCAGCTGACCGGGTGGGCTTGCTGTATGATGTCTTCATGGTTATCGGCAAGTTTGGCTACAGCGTGACCCATGCCCGCATCGGCACGGAGAGGGGTGTGGCTGTCGATGCCATTTATCTGCAAACCATCGGCGGCGCGAAGATCGACAAGCCTGAAGATTTCATGAAGCTGAAAGAGGCTATCGAGACGGAAGTGCTGAACAAGGCTCAAGCGTAAAGCACGCTGTGCAGGATTGCTCAAAGCGGTCCTGCCACGCGCTCACGCTGGCTTCGCGTAGCAATCAAGCGCGACGCGCATCGCATCCCAAGAGTGCCTCAGTGCGTGAATGCGATCTGCGGGCACACCTGCTTCGGGCAGTCGATCACGCATAAAGTCGCTGACGGCGATCTACGCCTTCACACTGCGCAGCCAGCCGCTCGCGTGCAGCATCTTGAGCATGATGGTGAACAAGGCGGACTTCGCTACGCTTTCCTGCCAGCTCGCATACTTTACTTCGCGCCACCAGTGACCTTGCACAAGGCCTCTGGCAAGATTTGTTTACGTTCATCCACGGTGCCACTGACGCAGAAGGGACGGTAATTGGATAGATAGTGAATGACTGTTGCCTCATAAGTTTTGACACCCTGGGGAAAAAATCTGTGCTGGGTAGGAAAGGACGTTGACTCAAAAAGAAGGACACCGGCAACCCAAGTCGATGTCAATGAGTCAAAAAGTTAGAGAAGAGATGTTGCCGCCCCTGCGGCAGAGGTATGCTGGGCGGGGGAGGCAAGGCCGCTCACGCCTGATAGACGAGCTGTGCGAGCAGTTCGGTTACAGCCGCAAGCACGCCATCAAGCTGCTCAATGCGCGCACGGGCTGGGGCGGTGATCCGGCCGTGCGCAAAGGACGACCTCCGGAGTATGGTGCCGAGGTCGAGGAAGTGCTTTGGCGCATCTGGAAAGTATCCGAGCAGCCCTGGGGCAAGCGCCTGGTGGCAATGCTGGAGCTATGGCTGCCGCACTACGAGGCCGAGCACGGCAGGCTGCCGGCCATAGTGCGCAAACAGCTCGGAGCGATCAGTGCCGCGCAGACCGACCGGCTGCTGGCCCCGTGCAAAGCCCGATACAAACATCGTGGTCGCAGCGGGACGAAGCCCGGCAGCCTGCTCAAGCACCGCATACCCATCCGCATCGACAACTGGTACATCACCAAGCCAGGATGGTTGGAGGCTGACACAGTGGCGCACTGCGGCGGCAGCCTGGAAGGCGACTTCATCTGGAGGGTCACCTACACCGACATCTTCAGCGGATGGACCAGCCTGCGAGCGGAGTGGAACAAAGGCGCGCACGGCATCGTTGAGGCCACACGTAGGTTGAAGCCGCGCTGCCCTTCACCATCGAAGGCTTCGACTGCGACAATGGCTCGGAGTTCCTCAACTGGCATCTCGTGCGCTACTTTCAGGAGCGGCCCAAGAGAGTCGGCTTCACCAGGTCACGCCCTTATCACAAGAACGACAACGGCCACGTCGAGCAGAAGAACTGGACGCACGTGAGGCAACTGCTGGGCTATGAGCGGCTGGCAGATCCCGAGATGTTGGCGCAGATCAACGCACTCTACCTTGAGCTGTGGGAGCCGCTGCACAACTACTTCAGCGCCTCAGCCAAGCTGGTGAGCAAGGACCGGCACGGAGCCAAGGTCAAAAGACGGCAAGACCGGCCCATGACACCCTGCGACCGCCTGCTGGCCAGCCACGCCGTCAGCGTCTGGAAAAAGCCCAACTGAGAGCCGCACGAAAGGCGATCAACCCCTTCGATCTTAGCCGGCGGCTGGAGGCGGCCCTGCGCCCGTTGCTTCTTCGGGCTCTCCATTCCAGTCACCCTCCGGGCTCCTTGCATTCCGAACCCGAAGAAGCCACCTTCACTCCTAATATTATTCAAAATAAATTATAAGTATAAAACTAATAATAACTCACACAAAAGTGTGTTATTTATTTACGATTAAACAAGGTTGAATCCGTGAGTGATCCGCCCAAGAATTGGGGTGGTCTTTGGTGGCTGCATGATTGGGGAGCCGAGGATGCCTGGGCAAAGGCGCGCCAGTGCCTCACCGATACTCGCCACGCAGCACGCGGTTGTTGTAGGTGTCGGCGATGTAAAGCTGGCCATCGGGGGCGATGCGCACGCCATGAGGGCGACTCAGTTGGGTGTTGAGCCAGGTGTCGCCGATGGTCGTGCCCTTCTTCGGTGGCGCTCCGGCGATGAGTTCAATCTTCTCCGTGGTGGGCGCGTAACGGCGCACGCAGTGGTTCTCGGTGTCGCAGATGAGCACGTTGCCAGCGGCATCCATGGCCACATACTTGGGGCCGTTCATCGTCGCTTCGCGACCGGGGCCGCCGTCGCCGCTATAGCCGTTCTTGCCACCGGCATTGACCACGGTGCGGACTTTGCCGCCCTTGACCTCGACCAAGGAATTGCCACCGCGCAGGAGGACATAGATCGTGCCGTCGGCCGCCTGTGTGACTGCCCGTGTGTCGCCCATGGGCGTGTCCAAGGCATTGGCTCCATCCACGGGCAGACCTCTCTGGCCATTGCCTGCGACGGTCTGCACGATGCCAGTGCCAAGATCAATGGTCCGAGTGCGATGGTTGCCAATGTCGGCGATGAGCAGATGCTTTTCATCTGGCGACAAGGTGGCTGTCATGGTGATGTTAAAGCTCGCTGCAGTGGCAGGCCCGCCGTCGCCAGCGAAGGACGTCTTGCCATTGCCTGCGAGCGTGGAGACTTTGCCACTGGGCAGTTCCAACAAGCGCACGCGGTGGTTGAACGAGTCGCCAATGATCGCGTTGCCTGCCTTCGTTATCTGGATGTCGTGCATGCCATTGAACACTGCCTTCAAGGGATCGCTGCCATCGAATACATCGGCTGCCGCCTTTTGCTTCTCGGCATTGTGCTGCACGCCAGCGATGAAGGTGAGCTTGTCGTTGGTCCACTGGAAGACGCGATTCGACTTGGTGAACTCCACGCCATACATGGTGCCTTGGGCATCGAAATCGACACTGAAGGGCTCTCTGATGTGTTCCGTTTTCGGTGAGCCAACAACGAGTTCAACCGCAAGCAGGGCGGGGGAGGTGGACAGCAAGAGCAGCGCGGCAAATTTCATGATGGAGACACTAAACAAGAACGCGCCTCCGTTCCTTGCAAGGGAAGGCGACGCGCTTGTCATAGAGGGCTGCGGTCAACGATCAGCTGAAGACGATCTGCTGGCTCAATGCCTCATGCAGCGACCGTCGTAGGCGTCGGCATAGCCTTCCTGGAAGTAGCTCTCCCAACCGCAACGGGCGGCAAGGAAGGCGCTGCGATAGTCACGGGGCCAGCCGTAGCTCCGCGCCATCTGACCGGCCATCCAGCCCTGACGATAGCTCTGCGCCAGATGGGCCTGGTAGTCGCTGCGGGCTGGGCGTGACGAAGGATAACCCGGTGGCGGGCAAGAAGGTGCGGCAGGAGGATAGACAGGGTAAGTGGGCGTGATGGTGATCTGCCAGTGCGCGGGCCAGTCAGCATGGATGCTGCCCGCGGTGCAGACGGCAATCGTGATGCCGGTGAGGATGAGTGAGCGAAGGAGAGATGCGGATGTCGTTTTCATGGTTCGAAGTGATGGGTGATTTGGGCGGATGCGTTTGATCCGCTTCATTCCTATCTCTGGCCGTGCACTCACCCTTGTGACGAAAGATCCTGAAGTTTTTTGAAGCTCGCTTTCGCCTTTGCACGAACAGAACTTCGCTTCATCGTGCCCCCCTCCCATGAATCCCGTTTATTGGCTCGGTCATCTTCTGTTCCGCGAACTCTCGCGTGGCTTTTTTGGGCTCAATGTGGTCGGTGCTGAGAATCTGAAGCTGGCGGGCCCCGCCTTGATAGCCTCGAATCATGTCAGCTACCTGGACCCGCCATTCGTTGGTTCGACCTTTGATGAGGACATCTACTTCTTGGCTCGGAAGTCCTTGTTCCGATATGCCTTCACGAAGTGGCTGCTGACGCACTGGCAGGCGATTCCTGTGGATCGTGATCGGCCAGACCCTGGCAGCATAAAGATGATCTTTCGTCGGCTCAAAGAAGGCAAGAAGGTGATCATCTTCCCCGAAGGCACGCGCTCCCTGGATGGCGGCTTACTCCCCGGCGAGCCGGGCGTGGGCATGATGATTGCCAAAGCTCAGGTGCCCGTCATTCCTGTGCGCATCTTTGGCGCTTTCGAAGCCCTGCCGCGCGACAAGAAATTGCCCCAGCCAGTGCGCATCACGGTGGCCGTTGGCAAGCCGTGGCAGTATCGGGCTGCAGACTTTCCGAATGCAGGCAAGGAAGTGTATCAGCAGATTAGCGATGAGGTGATGCGCCAGATCGCCGAGCTGCAGAACAGCTAGGCTTATAGCAGCGCATCCAGCACTGTTTTCTGAATGGCGAGGGCCTTCCCAGCCTCCGCAACGGTCAGGGTCAATGGGGGCAACCAACGAAGGACGTGGGGGCCTGCGGGCACGGTCATCAGGCCGGCATCGAGCAGCTTGCGAGCGAGGAACATGCTGGCGACTTTGCCAATGGTCTTGGCTTCGATGGCTTCATGATCTA